>CAIXME010000087.1 GCA_903920425.1 uncultured Pirellula sp.
ATTCGCGTCTACCACCAAGAAGAATACTTTTCTACCACGAAGAACACGAAGACCGCGAAGGAAAACAAAGAGCGAAGAGATCGATGTTTTCCTTTTGAATTAGTTAGTCGATCCCTCTATTGAAAGTCCCTTTGTATTCCCTCTTCGTGTCCTTCGTGCCCTTCGTGGTAATCCCAAGGATCTGGGGGCTACGATTGAGAACAGAATTTACTTAGCAAAGGTGTTTTAGCAAACGCAATTCGTCAGATGATGAGTTAGTGGAACACGCGAGGTATTTGGGGCACGCAATGTACGTTTCGATCTTTCGCAGTTCCGACCGGGCAGCTTGCGCTGCTCCGCTACTGTTGGCAGCTTGCGCTGCTATGGTACGGGCTGCTATGGTATGGGCTGCTGCGATTGATTGGAAACACAATGGATGCGAATTTTTCGCAGTTCCCTAAGGGATGGTTTGCAGTGCTCTGCAGTTTTCAATTCGGCTTTCAATCTCTTTTGCGAGTCGCTGCGTTTCTTTGCCACCTAGCCCGCCATATTGCGATTGGAAATCCTTTCCCTTAATTCCTTCCGGAAGCCCGTCAACGCTTGGAAAGAAATCTGCAATAGAGACACCGTTCGCAATGCGATCTTGCATGTTGCGAGCATTCGATTTATTTTTGGTTGATGCAATAGCCATGCGTGTTCCAGCGCGATCTGCCGTCAAGTCGACAAAGGAAAATCCAGAGCCGCCATCGGTAGCGTCCATCATTTCCTTTCCAATTCCAACTGCCATGGAGCGGTTCTCGTCGGACAATACCGCAAGCGCCGCGCTAACCCAAAAGTGTCGGGCCAAGTCGTTTCGTCCGTTCAACGTGACTCGATTGCGAATTGCCTTCAATTCGTCGATTCGATCGATACTGATGGGGCGTTTGGCGACTTTCGCGACACGCTCTTCGCCGAGGATCACACCCAGAGCCAAAATCGCGGCTTTGTTTGGGTGTATTGCGTCGGTTCCATGGGAGTTATCGTGTGCGAATTGGAACGCCAATTCCAGGAGATTTGCGAACCCTTCGTCACCATTGGGCAAGGTCTGGGCAATATCCAACAAGTACTCGCCCGTTTTGCGAGCATCGTCCGCGAGATCGTTTGAAATGCCCGTGCTCGTACCCCAAAGATAAAGGCTGACTAGCATCGTGACTAGAACTCCGACAGCAATCCAATTGCGACGTAATGCAATCCCGGTCAATGCACCGACGATTGCACTGGTGATGCCCAGCTGCAATTGAATAGAGACAGGAAAATGACCATAGTTAATCCATTGGCACAAAACGGCTACTATCGGAGTGAGTACCAACACCACGGGCGCAGCAACCTTCAGCGGCAGATCTTTGATGCTGAGTGATAGGAACACCCCAATTAGTGCCAAACCGCAAGCACGCAGGATGATCGTGGATATTGCCCTAGAGGATGGTATCGATACGTTTAGGATCGAGTGGATTGCATCCACAGCCCCTTGGGGAGCTCCGAGCGGTCGAGGGTCGGGGACAAAGCAAATGAACAAGCACCAAAGGAACAACAACGCAGGCCAAAACCAGAACGGTGGCTTTCCGCTGTCGGCTCTAGAAGCGGTCTCGTATCTCATCTGTTTTCCGATCTCAGCCCAACAGAGAATCTACAGGTAGATTTCCTACGGGGCACTTGGCTCGACTCAGAACGCGTTCGGAGGTTGTGCCACGAAGTCCATCGAGAAAGCCATCAGGACCATCGGTAGTCATGACGATTAAATCTGCGCTAATCTCATCCGCTGTTTTGAGGATGACGTGCGCAGGGTCGCCTTGCAGCACGATTTGATTCCAAGTCCAGGTGGAATCGGAAGGAACGTGCACATCCAAACTTTCTGTAGGCGAGCCGACATGAAGCAGTGTGACTATCCCAGCTGGCAGTTTTAGACTTTCGATGAGGCGAATCACGGCTTCTATTGCGGGTTGCGGGTCTGGCTTATCTGCAACAGGAATTAGGATGTTTTTGAGTTTGACCGATCCGTCTTCGAACGACACGAAACCGTCCACACCCTTTGGAATGAACAAGGTCATTTGCTTTGCAGCGCGGGCGATGGGTTCGCCGACAGACTTGGCAATCCACTTCGCGATTCCTTCGCGTTGCTGGATTGCTAACACGATCAAATCCGCGTTGTGGACTTCGAGATACTTGACACACGCTTTTACTGGATCGCTGCTGGCTGCCATGATTTTTCTGACGTTGATGCCAAGCTCAACGACAGCGCTCTTGGGACTATCCTTGGGGATGAGATTCCACCGTTCAAGTGTCTCGCGAACTCCTGGAAATCCTTGCCAATCCTCTGAGGCGCTGGGGTCAACGTGCAAGACGCTTAGCATCGACTGGCTAGCGAGAGCAAGCTTCAGAGCATGAGCGAACGCAATTTCGCTCCCTTCAGAGAAATCGGACGGAAGAAAAATATCGCCCACTTTGCGCTCTGGAAAAAGCCTGTTGTCGCTCATGTTTTATCGATTCCGTTAATGCTGAAGAAGTCAATGGACGATGCGGTTGAGCAGGGGCGAAATTGCTTGACACCCCTAACCCATCTCAACCTTGAGTGAGCAGTTTAATTGATGTCTTCGCGTTTGCTCGAAACAAACGAGATCAAGGCGCCCAATCGTGACTGTTTTGTAACAGTTTAACCGGAAGAACATGTTCGCTTATGCGAGAAGGAAAACTTTCCATGTTATAAGGGTTTGCCTTAGTGAGTGTATCGCAACATATTGAATCTCTCAGCCCCATCTTCGTGTTTCTACTTTCACAACGTTGTATCCCTCTGCGCAGCTCCGGTGCTTGCCTATCCTCGAGCGTCGGCATTGGATTCCGCGTGCGAATGCTGTTTCAATAGTAACGGATGGAGGGTGCTCGTTCTCGCGTGAATAAGATAGCGCAACACAGACAGACTAACGGTTTTCCGAAGCGCAACGTTTGCAAGGAATTCGCAGAGCCATTCTGGCGATTCAAAAATAAAATTCCTGAAGTTATCGCTATGTGCATCAGTGCGATAGAATGTGAAATAAAGTAGAATTCGGTCAGCACTACGTCTCAAGTGAAGCCTTCCAGAGTGGCCTCTTCAGTGAACGCGAACCTGATTTTCCTCTTGGATAGAAATGACGCTGGTCGCCTCTTTTTTTACCTCATTCATGGAGCATGTGTATGAAACTGTCTGTCCTTTTTTCCAAAACCCTGTTGGGTGTGGCGCTAGGTGGCGTCGTAGGTTACGTCGCGGCGACGTACCAAGTTGAATTTCCAAAGAGCTCCGTTTTCGCCAACGATGCGACTCTCGCAAATGCTGACGATACGACCCAGTCCGCAAATGCTACCAGCGGCGAAAGCAAGTTGTCTGATGCGGATGTTGTCGCGTTGGCAAAGCACAATCGGCTTGTATCGACTGCGGCCGCGCAATCGGGCAAGAAGCCAAACATTATTGTTCTTTGGGGTGACGATATTGGCGTGCATAACATCAGCGCCTACAACCACGGCATCATGGGCTACAGAACGCCCAACATCGATCGGATTGCCAAAGAAGGTGCTTTGTTCACAGACTCTTATTCGCAACAGAGCTGCACCGCTGGTCGTGCATCCTTTATCCTCGGTCAACATCCGTTCCGAACAGGATTGCTAACCATTGGTATGCCTGGCAGCACACACGGAATCCCTGATTGGACACCAACCATCGCTGACCTAGTCAAAGAGCAAGGCTATGCGACGGGCCAGTTTGGCAAGAACCACTTGGGTGACCAAGACAAGCACCTGCCTACACTGCACGGTTTCGACGAGTTCTTCGGTAATCTTTATCACTTGAACGCAGAAGAAGAGCCTGAAACCTATTACTACCCCAAAGATCCTGAGTTCAAGAAGAAGTACGGTCCTCGCGGCGTTCTTCACTGCAAATCAGACGGCAAAGGTGGCCAAACCATCGTCGACACAGGCGCACTAACTTCAAAGCGCATGGAAACGATCGACGAAGAAGTGCACGCGAAGGCGATGGACTTCTTGGATCGCAACGTCAAGGCGAACAAGCCGTTCTTCCTTTGGTACAACAGCACTCGGATGCACGTTTGGACTCACTTGAAAAAAGAGTCCCAAGGCAAAACAGGCATTGGTCTCTATCCAGATGGTATGGTAGAGCATGACGGTTTTGTTGGGCAAGTTCTCAAGAAGCTCGATGATCTCGGAATCGCCGACAATACGATCTTGGTTTACGGTACCGACAATGGTGCAGAAACTGCATCATGGCCAGACGGAGGGATCACACCTTTCCACGGGGAAAAGGGAACCACTTGGGAAGGTGGTCTGCGGGTTCCAATGTTGGTCCGATGGCCCGGTGTCATCAAGCCAGGTACGATCGTCAATGAGATCTTCTCGCAAGAAGACTGGATGCCAACCCTTTTGGCAGCTGTCGGCGAGCCGAACATCGTCGAGAAGCTAAAGCAAGGTTACAAGGCAAACGGAAAGACGTTCAAGATCCATGCCGACGGCTACAACTTTGTGCCCTATTTGAAGGGTGAAGTTGACCACGGGCCAAGAGAAGAAATCCTTTACTTTGGTCAAGGTGGTGAGTTGAATGCAGTACGATGGAAGGACTGGAAGGTCAATTTCGCAGTGGTCGATGGTAACATTGCTACAGGTACTCGCAAGGTTACCGGTTGGCCCTTGATCACGCATCTCAAGGCAGATCCGTACGAGAAGATGGCGCTTGAGTCGAGCATGTATTTGCGATGGTACGGCGACAACATTTGGTTGTTCGTGCCAGTCCAAGCGCAGATCAAAAACTTCCTCATGACCATTCCGCAGTTTCCGTTCCAAGAAGGAAGCAGTTTGAATGCGGCGGGAATCAACTACCAGACACTCAAGGCTGCGGCAGCGCTCAAGCGTCTGAATGATCTCGAAACCATCGGTGCACCAGGCAACTAGTGCTCGGTCAGGCAAACATTCAACTGTTGCCAACGGTGAAATTAATGCGTACGGCCACCCATGACATTGCTTACGGGGGGCCGTTTACGTTTCGTGACTTGCGATTGACTTCTCCATGGATGACAACGCCGTTTTCTCTACACAATCAAGAATAATGAGTGAGAGTCTTTTCTCGATTCCCCTTTAGAATCTATTTCATGCTATGCGCAAGGGCGCGGCAGAAACGAATTGCAAAATGGGCACCACTATGAATCGGCAACTGCATGGGTTCTTTTCGCGGACGGTAAAACCCTTTTTTCTCTTTTCCGGTGCAGGGACGGCATTGATTGGGCTTTATGCCATTTTGCCGTCGTGGGCTATGCCCAACGTAGCGAAACTCCCATACCTGCAGGACTATACGATCATCATCCAACATTGGGGGATTATGGTTGGGATCATGGGGCTTTTCATGATGCTTTCAGCGATGGTACCCAAATGGCGAGTTCCTATCCTTCTCTACAGCGCAATGGAAAAGAGCTTCATGGTTTGGCTGGTTCTCTCCAATTCTCAAAGCGCTTTCGTAGCCGGATTCTGGGTGCCGTTTGTGGTTGATTTTACCGTCGTTGTATATACGGTTGGCTACTTTGCGACGGTAGGCTTTCGCGATACGCAGCACGGTGCGGAGTGCTAGATAGGCTCCGCAGGTGGCTCGTAATCACTTCCGCTACGAAGTTCGGTTTAGCGGAACTGGGCAACCGATGCTCATCATGCTCGGCCAGGCAGACGGAAGATTCACATCTTCCGCTACGAGTGGGTTCGGAAGATTCACATCTTCCGCTACGAGAGGGTTCAGAAGATTCACATCTTCCGCTACGAATGAATTCGGAAGATTCACATCTTCCGGTACTAGCAATCGCTAGAACGTTGCGTTCACTCTTAATCCGTATACGAAGGCGTCATCGGCGATGGCGCTTGCTTCTGACTTGAGATACTGAACGTCAGGAGTCACCGCACACCAAGGTGTTACTTGGAAGCTGTAAAAGGATTCCACTCCAGTGCCATCGCGTGGCCCAAAGAGAGCTTGGGGGACTGGGCCAAACTCGTTGCTCGCACCGACGTAATACCATCCCAAACCGAATTTATCACCTCGTTGACGGCCGACAGGACTGTAACCGCCCAAGCCAGCGCTCAAAAAGTAACGGAGTGGTGTTGGGTTTCCATCGCTAATCGATCCGCGTCCAAACAGCCCCCATCCGCGATTCGAACCATCCGCGTATTCGACTAGATACTGATCACCGCCGCAGTAGAGCGTGTACGAGTTCGGGAGCGTTGGGAAACCTGGAACAGTCGGTTCCGGATAGACGCCTGGTGGTGGCTCATTAAACCTCAAGTCGGTCAGGTCCTTGTGCTTCCAAAGACCGCCTGCGTGCACTTCCCCCTTTTTCTCGAGGAGGCTTGTGTTCAACTTGATTTCAGCCCCTACGATGACCCCTTGAGAGAAGAGGTCGTCGATCTGAAAGAAGTCGTGTGTGCGGTCTTGCGGGTCCAACACAAACGCACTCATCCGACCCCACTCTCGCGGCAAAACCATGCCCGCGGTGAACGAGCTATAAGGCAGTCCCAACAAAAAGGCCGGGTTAGCAACAAACGCTTGGTTGATAAACTGCGTCGTTCCGTCGCCACCTGCAAAGTCGTCTTGATCAAGCCCGCCAAGTACGTCGATTTTGCCCGCGTAGAGTACAAATTCTTTCGATAGTGGTTGCGTGACAACGAAGTTGGACAGGAACAACTCGCCCGGATCGTTGGCTGTCACGGGTGTCGATGCCGCAAACACAGCTGGTGGCAACGCCCCTGTTCGAAGCGACACATTGCCATACTCTCCATACCAATGCTCGGCACGTACGAGCAACGTACCCTTGGGCATCCCACCGAATTTCTCAAGGTCAAACAACAAGTCGTATTCGCCACGACCGGTGTATTTGAAAGTATCGCCTAGTCCTAACGCGGGGACGGGAGGCGGAGTTGTAACGCCTCCATCTACTCCGAATCCAAAGTGAGTCGAACGGCCAGCAAAGGTTATTCCGGATTCCTTGAGCGCCGTTCTTCGACCTCCCCAATCACCTGTCAGCGTGTCGCGGTTCCAGATGTTCTTGGAACAGGTCGGGTTTGCAAATCCATCGCAACTACCCGAGGTGGAATCGCAATCTGCAACGATCGGGATATCTACACAGTCGGCTATCGGGATTCCATTCTCGCAAGCCGGAATCTCTTGTCCAAGCGACAATGGTGTTGAGTAATCGCAGACCGATACAGCTAAAACAGATGCAGCAATCCACAAACGAATCGTTGATTTCGAAATGCTCACGAGTGGAATCCCTTCCAATAATCGTCAGTGCAACTAGCCAGCAATTCCGTCTACCGACTCACGATGCAATCTGACGTTTTGGAATTGTCGGCCTCTGACGCAAGAGCTCCCTTTCAGAAAAACGCACGCAAACACAATATCCAAGACTGCTCGTTCATAACCAATACAAACGTTAACGCTTAACGGAAAATGCTAGGGGAAATTGCTAATGTTAAGCTGAATGGCGAAGTGCAAATGCCTGCTGATATTTTTCGGGATCGTCGTGCGTAACGGCTCCACAGGCCGGCAGATTTACCTCTTCCGCTACGAGAGCATTCGGAAGATTTACATCTTCCGCTACCAGGGGTGAGTAGATCAGAAGATTCGCATCTTTGGCTAAGAGGAGCGATACGAAGTGCTGCGAGCGGGACAAGTTAGCGGGAAGTGCTAACGTCATGCAGCATTACGTGGTGCGAGTGGCTTTGTATCAGGAACGGGATCGCTCGGTTCAACGGCTCCGCAGGTCGGAAGATTCACATCTTCCGCTACGAAAGACTTCGGAAGATTTACATCTTCCGCTACGAGAGGATTCGGAAGATTTACATCTTCCGCTACCAGGAACTGGCAAGTCGGAAGATGTAAATCTTCCGTTGCAAAGTTTCCGCACGAAGCCTATCCCTTTTTGGTCTCTGCGTCGCCCTCGGAATCATGTCCTTGTTTTTCGGAGACGGTCGTGGACTCATCTAGCTCTTCTTCGTCTAGCTCATCCTCAAGTGGCTCGCCCTCATCTGGCTCGTTCTCGTCCGATTCTTCGTCGAGCTCGTCCTCCTCAAGTTCGTCTCCTTCGAACTCTTCTTCGTCGAACTCTCCGTCCACTTCGTCTTCGAATTCCATCTCGATGACATCGTCACCTTCGGCATCGAACTCATCATCGTCTTCAAACTCTTCTTCATCGAACGCGGCCTCGTACCCTTCTTCGGCAGTGCCTGCACGGTTCGGATCGTTTGCTGCCGATTTCGGAGTTCGCTCGTCCTTGCCCAAATCGTCCCGTTCGTCATCGCGAGCGCGGGGTTGTAAGTACAGCTTGATCGGTATCTCACCGAACGGCAAATGGTCTCTGAGGAAGCTCAGCAGATACCGCTGATAGGTTGGCGGGAACCCTTGAGGTTGATTGCAAACCAAAATGATGGTTGGTGGCAAGCTCGAGATCTGAGTGGCGTAGTAGATCTTGGGCCGTTTCAACTGGTACAACGGAGGTTCATGTCGCTCGATCGCAGCTTTCACCAGCCGATTGAGTTGTCCGGTCGAGATCCGCTCGTTCGCTTGTTTAAATAGCATCTGAGCGTGATTGAGAAGTGTCTTTACATTCTTGCCCGTCTGACCAGTGATGAATCCAATTGGGCAATACGTCATCGTGGGAAATGTCTCGCGAACGTAGCGGACCCATCGTTCGGTAGGCAGCTGTCCCGCTAGCAGGTCCCATTTGTTCACGACAAAGATGCACGGCTTGAAGTTATCCGAAATGTAATGAGCAAGCTGCTTATCCACTTTGCTCATCTGCTGCATGCTGTCGAAAAACATAAGAACCACGTCGGCGCGTCGGATGCTTCGCTGCGCTCGGTGCATCCCGTACCAATCAATGTCGGTGCGAACGCTTTTGTTTCGGCGAAGCCCCGGCGTATCGATCGCCATGAACTTGTGACCGTCCATTTGAAACATCACGTCGACGCTGTCACGAGTGGTACCCGCTACTTCGCTCACGATGCATCGATCGGTTTGCGCCAGCGTATTGACGAAGGTGCTTTTGCCGACGTTCCGACGTCCGACGATGGCGATCTTCATCATCGGCGGTTCGACTTCTTCGGGCATCGAGTCCAATTGAGGAATTCGTTGCACGATCAGATCTAACAGCTCGTCCTTGTTTCGATTTTGCTGGACGCTGACGCGTGTCAGCCAGCCGCGTCCCAATCGATGAAACTCGTCTGCGTTGGAATCCAGTGTTGGGCTATCGGTTTTGTTTGCTACCAGCAGGATCGGCTTGTCTACTTTTCGCAATCGTTCAGCAACTTCTTGGTCCAAAGGAACCATACCTGAACGGGTATCTACCACGAAAAGCAACACGTCAGCGTCTTCGATCGCCTGCTCAATCTGCGATTCGATTTCTTCCGTCAAGTTGTCGACATCCTCGATCCCCATTCCACCGGTATCGATCATTTCGAAGTGGTGACCTCGGTGCTCGATCAGCGTGGTAAGTCGATCGCGAGTCACACCTGGACTATCCTCGACGATGGCAAGACGACGACCTGCGATCCAATTGAAAATGGAGCTTTTGCCGACATTGGGTCGGCCAACAATGGCAACGCGAGGAATAGGCATCGAAAGGTAGAGACGACTGGAGAAAACGAACTGGCGACGAATCGCTCATAATTGGACCGCTCTGTATCCTAGTCTTAACTCTCAATTTGCGGGAGTGTTCAGTTCTTGCCATCGTGTTAGAATCGGGGCTTTCGTCAACAAATCAGTAGAACTTGGGCTTTCTCCCATGCAATCCAACGAGTGGAAAACAGCCAGCCAGCAACTACTTTCCCATTGGAAACGATGCGGGATTTCGCAAATTCCCTCTGCAAATCCGGAATCGATTGCTCAAGCGGTCGAATGGCTAAAAGCCAATTCTGCCACGGTTTTCCAGCAAACAGCAGTCCCGCCCCCGACTTCTCAGCCGGCTGTTTTGGATAGGCACTCGCTCTCACAACCAACTGCGGTTTCCACAAATTCTGTTCCGGCTCCATCGTCGTTTTCCCAAGCCGTAACAGCTGCTCTCGGTTCGAGCGTTTATTCGCAAGCGACGGTTACCAATTCGGTGCATTCAGGTGTTTCCGGTTCTGGCTTGGTCCCGACCGCGCCCGTTGGAGCTGAAATTTCAATTCCACGGGTTTGGGCTACGGAAAAGCTGGATGCCGCGGGTCGCGAGGACTCTCTGCGATTGTTGAATGATCAAGTGCGAGCGTGCCGAAACTGCGAAGAAATAGTCTGCAGACGGCAACAAACCGTTTTTGGAGTCGGACCGACGAACGCCCGCGTGGTGATGTTTGGCGAAGCACCTGGAGCTGACGAAGATCGATTGGGTGAACCGTTTGTCGGAGCCGCCGGTCAACTGCTGGACAAGATCATCGTTGCCAGCGGCATGAAGCGTGAGGAA
>CAIXME010000088.1 GCA_903920425.1 uncultured Pirellula sp.
CGAATTTCGGTTCCTTGCCGGATCGCTTCCGCGAGCAGTTCTTCGCGGATGGTGCCGGTGTAATCGACGTACGCATCGATATCGCCGGCAACGAGCGCTTTCCAAAGCACTTGTGTTCCGCCAAGCTCCGAGCGATGCTCCACTTCAGCCCCCCCGTCGGCCGCGAGATGGGCCAGCAAGTCACCGAGAATGACCGATTCGGTAAAGCTCTTTGACCCGACGCGAACCTTGGGCTTTTCTTGAGCGATCGAGGGGCTGCCAAAGCAACAGAGCAATGCGAGCGCGATGAGGATTGGTAGCCGGTTGGTCATGCTGTTGGGATCCGTTGGGCGTTGATAAATTTGGCGACGTATTCGTTGGAAGGTTGCGAGATGAGTTCTTCCAGGCGTCCTTCCTGGACTATCTCCCCTTCGCTCAACATCATGACGCGATCACCGAAGAAGGCTGCTTCTCCCATGTCGTGGGTTACCATGATGGAGGTCTTGCCGAGCGTACGAAAGATTTTGCGCAGATCTTCTTGAAGATCAAATCGGACGAGTGGGTCCAAGGCTCCCATCGGTTCATCCAACAAGATCACCGCGGGATCCAGCATCAGGGCACGCATGATGCCCACCCGTTGCCGTTGGCCACCCGACATCTGTGCGGGGTAGCGGTCCAACGCGGCTTTAGGGAGTCGGGTCAAATCCGCAAGCTCATCGACGCGTGTGCGAACGCGATTGGTTTCCCATCCTAGGTGCGTTGCGAGAAGGCCGACGTTTGCACGGGCGGTCAAATGCGGGAATAGTCCGCCATCTTGGATGACGTAACCCATCCGTTGGCGGAGTTGTTGGATGTTCTTTGCAGAGATGGTGATCCCGTCAAACTCGATCGTTCCAGAATCCGCATCGATCAAGCCCACGAGGATTCGTAGCAGTGTGCTCTTGCCGCAACCGCTGGGGCCAATGAGTACCGTCGACTCTCCTGTGTGGAATTGGACCGTCGTGGGTTTAAGCACTTGCAGGGTGCCGAACGATTTTGAAACGTTGGTCAATGAGAACATGGTTTATCTGTTTTTCCCAGAGCGAGAAGCATTCAAGTCGTCGAGCATCGATTGAACGCGTTGCTCCATTTCGTCGGTAAGGTCTGCAGGTGATAGCCTTTTGTCTTTACCCATCGGCAATTCAATGGGGGGAGCGAATCGAACGATGACTTCGCGTTGCCCGTGGACGGTTGGGTACGACGCTTCCAATGCATCTTCCTCGAGTTTGTCGAGTGTTTCGGCGATTCTCTCGATCGACGGGTTTTCCAACAGGTAGTTGCCCGGATAGCTATACAGTTGCGTGACGAGAAACATATTGTCCATGTCAGAAGCCCATTGCCGATGCTGCTCCTGCGATGCGGATTCGCCGCTCTCTTCGCGTGCAGCGATGACGGTACGTCGTACTTCTTTCACTCGCTCTGGGATGAGAGTCGATTTCTTTGCGATCGCATAGCGTGATTCGCAAGCGAGCAATATGTGCGATGTCAAGCGTTCGATCCGTTCACTGAGGGTTCCAGCGTGCGTTGTTCGCATGTGCTCAAGCTCTTTCAAAGACAAAAGTCCTTGAGCAACATGGATGATGCGATCGGTCAGAGGGAGTTGCTCTTGTGGACGCCAGAACAACCTGCGTTCGAGAATCTCGACCGTTCGTATCAAGCTGGGTGTTGGGTCTTCGCTGTACCAACGTTTGATGGCGACCGGAACGATCGATACCGGCCGTGATGACTTTCTCGCAGCCATCAATGCCATGGCCGCGGCACCATCGCGAAAGGGGGTGATGCGATCGTTTGTATGGTAGACGTCCCCTTCCGGAAAGATGACCAAGGGATGCGGTCGATTTTGCAAAACGTCCACTGCCGTCTTCATCGCATGCATGTCGGTCCCTTCTCGATCGACGCTAAAGCATCCGCAGCGTTGCATCGAATGGCGTTCGAACCAACTGCTCATCGCAAAGACTTGCCATGCCGTCATGATGTAAAACGGCAGCCGCAACTTTTCTGCGGCAGCGATGAGGCAATATGAATCCCAATGGAAGGAATGATTGGGTGTCAGCATGATTCCATGCTTGGCCGCGACCACGCTCTCTAAGTTCTCTAATCCCTGGCTTTCGATCTTCAGGATTTTTTGTTTGCGTAGAGCTTTGCGGCAAACGGGTTTGGTGAGATGAAACCACCAAGGGGTCATCAAGGGAGGCCAATGGCCTTGAGGGATTCCGTAGGGCTGTATGTTCACGAGAGCTGGCGATGAGAAACGCGAAGGGAAGGTGAAAATTCAGGGCTGGATTGTACACTAAAAAATCCGAGGCCATCCTGGTTTCTATCCCTAGGAATAAGAGAAATCAAAAGAGGCGAGCACTTTGTCGGGATACGTAGAGTCGCCTGGTAATACGAGACTCGGCGGTCTGCCGGTGTTCGCTAGTGACGAGTACGAGCACCGCGATGCTGAGCACGAGACGAGAACAACGTACTTGGGTTCTATTGGACCGCTTTGATTCTCAAGCCAGCAGTTCGGGAATCACTCGGCCATGTACGTCGGTCAATCGCCGATCGATGCCGTTGTGCCGATAGGTCAAGCGTTGATGGTCGATACCCAACAGATGCAGCATGGTTGCGTGGACATCGTAGCAATACGTTGCTGATTGAGGATCGGCTGGTTTGAAGCTCCATGGGTCGCTTTCGCCATAGGTAGTGCCCCCTTTGATTCCTCCACCTGCTAACCAATTGGTGAAGACCGCTGGGTTGTGGTCTCGCCCCAGTGATCCTTGCGAGCACGGCATGCGACCAAACTCCGTCGTCCATAGAATGAGCGTGTCGTCGAGCATACCTCGCTGTTTAAGGTCCTTGATAAGGGCGGCTGCTGCGGTTGCCATGCCTCGTCCAAGCGGCCAGTGGTCTCGTGCTAAATCTTCGTGAGAGTCCCAGTTTCGTCGGGGGAACCCGTTGTCCGCGCCGCTCCATATTTGCACAAAGCGAACTCCCCGCTCAAGCATACGTCGTGCGACCAAGCAGTTACGGCCAAACAATCGTGTTTCCTCTCCTTCGTTCATCGGTCCGGATGTTTCCACATTGGCGCGATCTATCCCGTATAAGTCACGAATGCTTTGCGTTTCGTCGGACAAGTCGAGAACATCGGGGGCGCTCAATTGCATTTTCGCGGCGAGTTCGTAGCTTCGGATGCGAGCATCGAGGCGAGAATCTCCTGTGTGACTCTCGCGGTGGATTGCATTGATGCGCTCCAAGCTTTTTAGCACATCGCGTTCGCTGTCTGGCGTGATATACGTTCCCGTTGGAGGAAATAGATCCGCCACTGGATTCTTCGCGTTGGGCTGGATCGTTGTCCCTTGATGGGCTGCAGGTAAAAAAGCAGCGCCCCAATTTCGCTGACCATTCGGAGCCAAACCTCGTGCGTCTGGCAGCACCACAAACGTTGGCAGATTGTCAGAAATGTTTCCTAGTCCGTAACTTAGCCAAGCCCCCATACTCGGAAATCCTGGCAGGATGAAACCGGTGGACTGCATAAAGGTAGCTGGTCCATGCACATTCGATTTGCTCGCCATGTTGTGGATGAAGGCCATGTCGTCAACGCAGTCCCCAAGGGGTGCAACACAGTCGTTGATCCACTTGCCCGACTGGCCATATTGTTTCCAATCCCACGGGGATTTCATGGTGTTCCCAGGGTTCGACTGGAAAAGTTCCACTTTCTCACCGGGATCCCACGGCTTGCCATGATCTTGGATCAATCGTGGTTTGTAATCAAACGTATCGCACTGGCTTGCAGCCCCTGACATGAACAATTGCACCACCCGTTTCGCTTTGGGTGGATGGTGCAACGCTACATGCTGCTGAGATGAGTTTTCCGTTGAGTACGCGCATGCGTGTTCGCGTTGCAGCAGAGAGAGCAGTGCCATACCGCCGACCCCAGCGCATGCATCAGCAAGAAAGCCACGCCGAGCCAACGCGCTGCCGATCGATTCCGAGTTTTGGGAAGAGGAATGTGTCATAGATGAGTTTGATCTAATGAAGGTTATCCAAAGGCGATTGCTGTTTTAGTCGACAAATAGGAATTCGTTTGCGTTGAATAGCAATCGGCAGACGTTAGCCAGTCCATGCGATTTCGCAATCGACTCGAGCAGCGTGCGCTCCTCAGGGGTTGGAGCACGTTGCAACAGGTCCATAAAGACGCCAGGGGTCTGGTCGGATTCCAAGGGGTACCGTTGCTTGATGTTGTCGGCAAAGTGCTCCGCCATGCGAACCATGAACGGGTTGTTTAGCAAGGATAACGCTTGTAGTGCCGTCAGCGTTTCATTGCGACGGTCCACGCTCAGCGAGGGATCCGCACAATCGAGCGACGACATGAATGGGTCGGGTACCGAGCGGACAATCATTCGATAGATGGATCTGCGGTGTGTCGATGCATCATTGGGATCGTATTCCTGATACAAGTATCGGGGGGAGTGATCGTCTTCGAATCGGAACGGTTTGAAGCTAGGCCCGCCTCGTTCTCGGTTCAGTTTGCCACTGACCATCAAGACTCCATCGCGGATTGCTTCCGCCTCTAGTTTTCGACGGTTCATGCGCCAGAGAAGACGATTCTCGGAATCGACTCTCGCTGGTTCCGAGCGTTGCGCTGAAGATTGGCGGTACGTTGCGCTGAGCACGATCATCCGATGCAGTTCCTTTATGGATTGTTTTCCATCGCGAAATTCGACCGCCAGGTAGTCCAAGAGCTCTGGGTGAGATGGCTCAGCACCCATGCGGCCAAAGTCGTTGGTGCTCTCAACGATTCCACGACCGAAGTGATAGGACCACATGCGGTTGACGATCGAACGCCAAGTCAGCGGATTTTGTTTATCCACGATCCAATCGGCGAGGGCAGCACGCCGGGCCCGTTCGTCATCCGGATCGGAAAGTTGAAATCGAGATTCCAGCGACGTCGTCGTTGCCACCGTGCCTGGCGTAGCGATCTCCTTGGGTGCACTTTCACTGCCTCGGTCGAGAACATGGATGGTGCGAGGTTTCCCGCCCGTTGCCACAAACGCACCTTGCGTTGCAAAGTCGGTGGCGGCCGCGTAAACCGTTTCTTGTTTGGGCATGGCCATTAGTTGCGAGGAAAGGCGCTCGATTGCCACAGCGTTTTCATCGATGTCTTTGCGAAGAGCATCGGACATGACTTTGGCAATGGCCTGGCGGCGTGCTTGCTGCAGTTGAGCGAGTCTCAAATCTGCATTTGCATCCTTACCAGAGGGTGTCTTGCCATCTACCAAATTGCTTTTCGCCCATCGGACTGGGGCTTCAATGGAATCCAATGCAGAAACGCTTTTGCCGAGTGAAGCATTGTTACCATCGATAGAGAGCACGCTTAGTTCGGCCAGCGCAAAGATAAAGTCATTCTGACGTGGGGCGAGTTTGGTAGCGGTAATGCGAACGAAGCGTGCCGTATTTTCCTTGGCATCGATCAGCACAGGAGCCACACCCGGATTAGCCGCATCGCTTTCGGTTTTGTCCACCAGTGTTGTTTTGTCAGAGAAATTGGGATCGTTGGATAAATCGACACGGTATCGCAACGGAAAACCAAACCCTGCACCGATGTTGGCGAAGTCGTCGAAGGCGGGCGAAAGTACGACGCTGGAGATTTTCTTGGATTCACCGAGATCAACTTGTACCCATTTGTGCTGTGATTGGTTGGTCGAAATCTCGCTATGAAAGCCATATTCGGGTGGTCTGGTTTTTACCTGGTCTCGAACCAAGGAGTCGATTTCTGTTTCGATGGTTGTCAATTCGGGCCCAGCCAACGTTCTAACTTTCGATTCGAGATCTTTCTTTTGTTGGTTCAGTCGCTCCAGAGTTGCGATTATTTCTTTCCGTTTGGATGCAATGGTAGGATCTGGATCGTAGGGACGGTCAGCGCGGTCGATGGCGGCGAAGACGGATTGGATTGCGTAGTAATCCGATTGTTTGATCGGGTCAAATTTATGATCATGGCATCGCGCGCACTGGGCCGTTTGACTAACGAATGTATTGAAGGTTACGGAGACCATGTCGTCGCGATCGATATTGCGAACACGTTGTTTTTCCAGCGTGTTGTCGCGCACTTCGATTTGGCCGACGAAGTCAAAGGGACCTGCGGCGAGGAACCCAAGCCCGGTGATTCCGTCCGGCGAGTCGGGCGCAAAGGCGTCTCCAGCGATTTGTTCTCGAACGAATTGGCTATACGCGCGGTCTTCATTGAAGGAACGAATCACGTAGTCGCGGTATGGCCATGCGTTGGGGCGGACTTTGTCTTTGTCGTAGCCATGTGTGTCGCCATAATGGGCCACGTCCAACCAGTGTTGTGCCCATCGCTCTCCGTATTCCGGTGAGGACAACAGTGTCTCGACTAGGTTCTCGTACGCTTTCGGGTGGGTGTCGTTTACAAAAGCATCGACTTGTGATGGCGTCGGAGGCAGTCCGACGAGGTCGTAGGTCACGCGTCGGATGAAGGTTCGCCGATCCACTTCCTGCGAAGGGGTTAAACTCTGTTCCTTTAATTTGGCCCAGATGAAAGCATCGACGGGAGTCTTATGCCATTTTTGGCCCGCAGCATCGAGCTCGGGGAGAGATGGACGAGCGAGAGGTCGCAACGACCACCAATCAAACGGATCAGACTTTAGTACTACGTTGTCGGGCCATGGGGCGCCGGCATCGATCCAGTCCTTTAATGTCGCGATTTGTTGTTGCGAAAGTGGTTTGCCGGATTTGGGCATCTCCGGTTTGTCGCC
>CAIXME010000089.1 GCA_903920425.1 uncultured Pirellula sp.
AGACAGACAAGAACCTTATATTGGGAGTCGCCGCACTGGCTCGCATTTATCTAGCGAGCGATCGCCTCGATGAAGCTCTTGCCGTGATCGACGATCCCGCTAAAGGAGCTATCGTCTTAATCGAATCCAATGCGGACCTGGAAACAAGCCTCAAGCTTGAAGGCTACCGGCTGAAACTGCAAGCGATGGTTCAAGCCGCAGGGCGAGGAATCAAGCCTCTCGACTCGAACCAGGTTGCGTCGATCGTTGCCAAGATGAAAGAACTGTCGGCGGCCGATGACACATTGCTCACAAAGTCGCTGAGCAATTTGGCTGTCGAGTTAAAGATCAAACTCGATTCCACCAGCGTGCTCGAGGAAAAGCTCAAGCTGGGTTCGGCCTTTGGCGTTTTGATTCAGCAGTTGGTAACAGTCAGCTCTGACATCAACACGCTCGACTCCGCGGGCACCGCGATTTTTACGTTGGCGACGAACATGCTCAAGGACCCAAGCCTCGCCGCCAATGGCAAGGAGTTGATGGGAGTAGCGGATACCGCCTTTAGCAAGATTGCCACGATGCCCGAATCGGAATTGGTTGCGGCGAATCGCAAACCGGAAGATTTTCAGTTCAAACTAGGATTGGCTAAAAGCGGTGCCGGCAAGTACGAGGAAGCGCATAAGATTTATGTTGCCGCACTCACAAAATCCGCCAGCAACCTCACCATCCAAGTCGAGGCGGCTCGCAACTTGCAAACGTGGGCCAACGGCAAAAACGTCGAGCTTCTCAACAAAGCCTTTCGTGGCTCCGAGCCAAATGCCAAGAGAACCAATATCGTTTGGGGATGGGGACAAATCAGCAAAGTTACATCCGCACGCATCAATGACTTTAAGGACGTCTTTTTCGAGTCCAGACTCAATATCGCCAAATGCCGTCGCATGATCGCATTGAACGAAGCAGATGCGACTAAAAAGAAGGCGCTCGTCGAGGCGGCTATCGGTGACATCCGTTCTACCTACAAAACGTACCCGGACTTGGGCGGTCCCGATCGGCTTTCCCAGTACGAAAAATTGTTGATCGAATTGCAACAAGATCTCGGTCAGCCAGGTGCTGGACTGAGCGCTTTGGATGCGACGCCAGCGAAGCCAAAATAGAGAATCGCTACACAGTGCGCCGACGCTCATATCGGCTTAAGCCCCACACACTTTCACTACTCTTTCATCTACCAAAATCTCATGAATCCTTTCCGCAAGCTTCCTCGATTGATTTCCCGACTCTGTTTGGGGGCCGCCGTGTTCGCATCGAGTTCGGTTCTATGCGCTCAAGACAACGATCGCATTTTTACGACCAAAGGGGGCGCAGCGGTTCGCGGTAAAATCGTAGAGCGGACTCGGGATAAAGTTGTGATTGAAGTGCGAGGTACCAACCAAAGTTTCACTTCCAACGAGATCGCACGGATCGTGTTCGATGGAGAGCCGCAACAGCTTACCCGCGCCAAGGATTTCATCGGAACAGGTCAAATCGATCAAGCGATCGATGAGTTTAAAAAGATCGACGACAAGTCCATCAAATCCGACGTGATCAAGCAAGACTACGATTTTTACAAAGGCTACATCGCCGCTGCGAATGCTCTGCGAGGTAAAGGGGATGCGAACGCGGCCAAAAATTTGCTGCTGAATTGGGTCAAAGATAACAGCACTTCCAACTGCTATTACATGGCTGCTGAGAAGCTTGGCGAACTCGCTATGGCCATGGGAACCACCGATCAAGCCGTAAAGTACTTTGGTGCGCTCGCGAACTCGCCTTTTCCAGAACTCAAAGTGCGAGGCAACTACCTCGGGGGCAAAGCCTTGTTAACGCTGAAGCAAACTGCCAACGCAAAAGCAAAATTCGACTTGGTTTCGCAAGCCCAGGTTGCAGACCCCGTTTCCCTCAAGTTCAAGAAACTAGCTAGCGTGGCCAGCGTTCGTTGCGAGGCGACGGACGGAAAATCGGCCGAGGCTCTCCAGGCTTTGGAGAAAATGGTAGATGAAGGGGATGCGACGGACGCAGAACTTTTTGCAGAACTGTTCAATGCGATCGGTGGAATTCAGCAGGGGGCCGGGAACAACGATGAAGCGATCTTGGCGTTTCTCAAGACGGATTTGCTGTACGCCAGTCAAACAGAAGCGCATGCCGAAGCGTTGTACTCGTTGTCCCAGTTGTGGCCAAAGATTGGAGACAACCAACGAGCTATCGATGCCAAGTCACGCCTAGCGAAATTGTATCCAACCTCGCCTTGGCTAAAGAAGTAACGGACTACTCGCCAGAGCGAGCGTGCCAGACGTGGCGAAACCACATCGGCAATCGAAACGTATGCGGGTTTTGTCTTGGGTCGTTCGGGTTGGCTGCCGGCTCGGTTACTTCGAGCCTCAGCTGGCCGTAGCAGTGGTTGAACTCTTTGATAAAGATATCGCTGGCCTCGGGCATGCAGACGCACCCTACCACTTGAGTGCCCTGTCGAATGACACCATTGGGACGTTCGCGTTCACTGCCTGATGACATCGTTAGAGCTCATTCCTTGAGTGATGGGAACATACGGATAAGGCACTTTGCAATCGATCGGGGCAGATGGTGCTCGTTCGATCGTTGGCCACGCAGACCGCACCGCGAACACCCAGCCAACTAGCGCCGAGTTGCCCCAGTTTTTCTAGTTGGTCGATGCGAAGCGAGCCCGCGAGGGCAACCGAAAGCTGCGACCGGTTCGCTGACTCGATCATCATCGCCAGCTGATCCAGCGAAAGATAGTCCAATAAGCCACCCTGTCTCTTCCCGAACGTATCGATGAGGATATGTCGGCATCCAAGCGACTCTGAGACTTGTACTATCGTCTGCCAATCTGGGCATTGCGCCTGTGTTGAATCGGCGTAATGTACCAGGATGAGTTGAGAAGCGTGACGCAAACTGGCCGATATTCGGGTCGCGATCCGAATCCAATGGTTCGCATTGCAATTGGCCAAGGCTATTTTCAAGTAAACCCGTTCGGGCAACTTGGCTGCCAATTCTTGGTCGCAAGGAACCGTCCAGTCCGTGATCTCCCCCCCGGCGACACTCACTTGGACAGGGCTAGATGAGGTAACGTCAAGCACTTGCCAGATTAGGTCCAAGTCTGGGCGACCAAGCGAACCCCGTGAGGGCTCTTTCAAATCCAACCAATGGGCGCCGGAATCCATCACTTGTTGCGCCTCGATCAACGAACGTGCACTGACCAATAGCTTGATCGGCGTCGCTGCGATACCCCTCTCAGCCGCCCTTTCTGAAACTGCGAATGAGCTTGATCGAGCGTCTTCACTCTCAAGTGCATTCATGATTGCGGCGCCTGAAGTTTGTCGAAAATACAAGATTTAGTAGGGAGAGACCGTCGACGAGGGGCACCTATTGTTGTGGAGCGACCGGTTTGCGTGTACAAATAGCTCAGTTTTGCTAGCATTTTAAGTACGTTTGTCGCGTGATTAGCCGGTTGCAAGGCACCGGTTTAGGACGAGGGGACAATCGAAACATAACGATCTTTAACAGATCATCCACAGGGCAGCGGTTGAACGCACACTTCAGTTATATCACAAACCCGGATTCACTCCATCAGCTATGTCAGAAGATAGCTGCGGAGAAGCTTGTCGCGTTTGACACGGAATTTGTGGCCGAGGATTCCTATCGACCAGAGCTTTGCTTGGTGCAGGTTGCCACGGAGGATTCGATTGCGATCATCGACCCGTATACGTGCGGGGACATGACGGCGTTTTGGGAGTCGCTCATCGATCCGCAGGTCACCGTAATTGTGCACGCGGGTCGCGAGGAGACTTTGTTTTGTTATCGCGCGACCAAGCGACTGATACCGAACCTGTTCGATATTCAGGTTGCGGCGGCGTTTCTGGGTTTTGAATATCCCGCATCGTACGGCAATCTAGTTCATCGCTTTACCGGGATGATATTGGACAAAGAAGAGACACGCTCTGATTGGCGCATTCGTCCGTTGTCGAACCAGCAATTGCAGTATGCGGCGCAAGATGTCCGTGATTTGCCGAGACTGTATCGCACGTTGAAGCAGCAATTGGACAAGTTGGATAGACTGAGCTGGCTCGAGGAAGAGACCAAGCAAAGGCAATCGGAGTTGGCTGAGTTTGAGTCCAGCGAAAATTGGTTTCGAATAAGCGGGATCCAAGCGTTGTCGGGCAACTCCTTGTCGATCGTGCGGGGGCTATGGAATTGGCGAGACACCAAGGCCAAAGAGCGCGATATACCACCGAGGAAAATACTGCGAGACGATTTGTTGGTCGAGTTAGCAAGGCGAGGAACTTCCGATGTCCGTCGCATGTCCTCATTGCGGGGCATGGAGCATCGTCATACGAAGCAGTACTTGCCCGAGCTGGCAAAAGCAGTAGAGGATGCATTGAAAGAGCCGCCACCCGTTTGGCCAAAGAAACATCGTTATGGCAAGGGGCAGCCGGCGGGCATGCTCACCCAATTTCTATCTGCGGCATTGGCTTATATATGCCGAACCAAGCGCATTGCGCCGGCGATCGTTGCTACCTCGGAGGACCTACGCGATTTTGTAAAGTACCGCTTGGATCCTCAAAGCGATGGTGCTCCGCCACCTTGTTTAACGGTGGGTTGGAGGGCTGAGATCATCGGCAAAGAGCTTGATGAATTGCTCAGCGGAAAACTTGCCATGGTGTTGGATGATCCCAACAGCGATATGCCGATCAAGTTTTGTCGTCCGCGAACGTAGCGAGTAACTTTCCGGTCCCTCTCGTACTTTCCGGTCCCTCTCGTAGCGGATGACGTGAGTCTTCCGTCCTCTCGTGTAGCGGAAGACGTGAGTCTTCCGGTCTTTAACGTAGCGCAAGACATAAATCTTCCGTCCGCGGCGCCTTTACCCAAAGCAATTCCCAACGCGTTTCTCTGCATGCCGCTAAAGCTGCAGGATCCGCAATGCTTGCGAGACTTGACGCCAGTCGTCACCTTTGGAGATAGGGGATTGTTCGATACCGCCATCGGCTAGCACCAGTTCTCGTTGGCTAAAGTATTCGAGAGCCCCGTGGACCGCATCGGCGTCCCATTGCGTGCCGACTCCGTTGCGAAGGATTTCCAACGCTTTGGCTGAGTGCATCGCGTTGCGGTATACGCGTGACGAAGTCATGGCATCGTAGGCATCGGACACGGCCAAGATGCGAGCCATCAACGGTATTTGGTCCCCCTTGAGACGGTGCGGATAGCCTTCGCCATCGACGCGCTCGTGGTGATAGAGGACGCCGGGGAGTGCGAATTTGAGTTTGCCGAGTTGCTCCAAGATGCGGTGCCCAATTTCTGGGTGGCGCTGAATGATCTCGACCTCTTGTGCGTCTAGTTTGCCTGGCTTTAAAAGCACATGGTCGGGGATACCAATTTTGCCGATGTCATGCAGGATTCCAGACAAGTAGATTTCCTGGCAGGAAACTTCGGACAATTGCAGTCGGACGGCGATTTCGTAGGCGACTTTAGCAACGCGTTCGCTATGGCCGTGCGTGTAGGGATCGCGAGCTTCGATCGCATTGCTCATGGCCCGCAAGGTCCCCAGCACGAGTTGCTCACTTTCTTGGAAGTGAACGTTGCTGTGGCCATCGGACAAAAGGTAACCGGCTGCTTCATGAAGAAGTTCCGCGTCACCGGATCGAAATTCATTCTCTGGATGGATCAGAGAGTGACCGCTGTGTTTGCGACGATTGAGAGCGATCACGAACCCGATGGGGTCTGATTCGCCAACAGGGACAATGACACAGGAACGCAGAGAGGCGTTTTGAAGTTGGAAATCAATGTTGTTGAGGACTACCGAATCTCCGATTTGCGGTTTCTGAGTCTTTTGCAACAGGATCCGAACATCTTCCAAAGTCCAAGTCGATTTGCCAGTAATCATGGATTCCAAACCATGACTATCCGCGTTGCGATCCGAATAAACAAAGATCGCAACGGCCTCCGCCTCGATCAGGTTTCGCAAGGATTCTAGCGTTTGTTTTGACTGATGACCGACGCATCGTTTGCGTATGGATCGTTGGACATTGAGTTGTCGTAGCCATTGTCGCTCGCTGTAGCTACGTCCGAGCTCCGCTTCGACTCGCAGTAACGCTTCGTCGTGCGATTCTATTTGGTACTGGCGTTTCGTTGCTTCGCACGCCACGCGGATCATTCGGGCAGCTGCATCTGTGGGCGGGGAATTGGTTCTGCCTATCGCAAACCATTGTTCGGTAAACGTCCCGACCAGCTGAACAGCAAACATCGATCGATTCTCGTCGATCGGTAGTAATGCTGAGGATTTCGTGGCCGCCGCTTGCTTGACAGCCTCGATCGCGATGGGCATATCGGACTGGAACGCGGCGATGTAGGTGGATTCCAGGGCCCCATTGAGGTCGGGGGCGGGTGAACTGCGCAAATAGGGCAAGCAAGCCGTGCCCAATAGCTGGGCAAGGTCTTCGCACTGTCGCGTTATGCTTGCTGGAAAGTTCATCGTGGAGAATGAGGTTGAATAAATACACTTCGCGGGCTGGAATCCAACGCTCGGAAAATGAATCTCGGAAGCATATGACAGGAAAGATTGCAACCAAAAAATAATGCTGAAATCCGCAACCCCCTGAGTGTTGGACATCAGCTATGCAACCACCTTTGCGGCCGTTGACGGTTGTATCGACTGCATTTCAGCCATCCATGGTCCGCTTCCGTGCATACAGGTTTGACGGTCCGATGCATTTTGGAAACAGAAATGCCAAGTCATGTTGCCTCGCAGCATCATCATCCGTTGCATAATTGCATCTTGCTTGGGGCGATTTGGGCAAAAGTCCGCGGTCGCTTCCACGTTCTCGGAGCCGTTATTCCCAGCGTTTTTGGAGATAAACGAGGACATGCATACGCATTTCGCCGGCCCGAAATCGTTGCGTTACAGGGTTCGGAACGAAGTCTGCGTTGGAGTTTGCAACAGATCCCAAAGAACCATTCTTGGAGTGGATCTAGTTGCACCCCTTCGTGATTCGGACATTCATGAAACCAAAAGACTGCACGGTACACCCACAAT
>CAIXME010000090.1 GCA_903920425.1 uncultured Pirellula sp.
GACAAAAAACCAAATCCCTCGGGCGACTTCATTCCAATCTGGACGTTGCGCTAGCTCTTTGAGCTGAGTCTCGACATCGCTAAAGCGTACGATCGGACCAGCGATGAGTTGCGGGAACATCGAAACATACGCTGCAAAGTGCATCAGGCTCTTTGCAGGCTTGATCTCGCCTTTGTAGAGATCGATACAGTACGTCAGTGTCTGGAACGTATAGAAGCTGATCCCGACCGGCAGGATGATGTCTGGAACGTGGAGTGGGGTTCCTAATCGAAACGTGTCCAGCAGCCCATTGATCGATTCTGCAAAGAAACCGCAGTATTTAAAGTAGCCCAGCATGCCGAGATTGCTGATCAACGACAGACTGAGCAAAATGCCCTTCGCTCGTTTGGTCTGGGATCGATGAATCCATCCTCCCAGACAATAGTCGACGACCGTTGACAGCATCAGCAACAGGGTGAATTCCCAGTGCCACCAACCATAGAAGACAAAGCTGCTGACGACGAGAAATGCAAGTCTCGCTTGCGGCCATTTCGCGAGCAACCACCATGCGGCCATCACCACAGGGAAAAACACCAGCATGAAGATGTAGCTATTGAATAGCATAACTACCCTCCTGCGGAACGGATATCAGTCGGTCAATCATGCGTCTTGTATTGGATTCCGTTGGATGGATGCCGTCGACAAACGCCCGCTCATCTCCTGAGAAACGATCGATTGCGCCGAAGTCCACAAAGCTTGCATCCAATTCTTGCGCAATCTCCGCGAGCGATTTGAGAGCGTCGGCTTCCACCTTTTGGAACTTGGTTTTTGATACCAGCGACTCTCTCAAGCGGGGATGGTGCACGGTGGAGAACAAGTAGACACGGCAGTTGTTTTCGGTGCACAATCGAACTGTTTCGTGGAGGTAACCCAGCCGTTTTGCGGAGACCTCGTTCAATCGTCCAAACAGCGACAAAAATTCTTTCTCGTTATAGTCCAAGGACTTATTGAAATCGTACGACCCGTTTTCGATTTGCTTTTCTCGTTCGACATAGCGAATCACACCATCGGCGGTGAACTGAGTTGCTATTGGGTCTTCGTTCTGCGGACTTCGTTTGCGCCAAACGGAGCGAATGCTCGCGGTCAGTTGCTGGTAGCTCAGTAGTTGGCTGTAGCGATCGAATTCATCGGACCAGGATTGTGTGTCACGAGCGTATGCAAGCATGCGAGGTTCCGAACTAAGTCTTGCATCGTTCGGTACAACATCGTCGAGCGATGCTAGGTCGACCCCGATCAGAACCAATTTAGGGAATTCTCCAAAACGGTCGCGGTACATACGAACAATGGCCAGGAAATCTTCTGGACGGCCATGGTTGACCCCAAAATTAAAGAAGGACATCGACGTATGTTTTCGAAGGTAGCTTGGCTCGAATTTCATGGTACGCGAAGAACCAAGAATCAACCCTTCGGGAGGTGAATCCAAACGGTCAAAGAGTTCCATCTTTTCACTGCGAGAATCCTGCACGATAGGCTCGAACCACTGTGTCGAGTACTGTCCGTACGGATTCACAAGCCAGTTAAAAAGGCCGATCGCGAATAGTGTTCCGCAAACGATGCCTACTACGCAGCTGCAGAAACGCTCTGGGCTCATGGGCTGAAATACAGTTCGCTCGCAAACGATCCAGAGCTTCGCGAAGACGCGATTGTCTGATTGTGCCTCACTATGCACTGATTCGGTGGATACGGACATGTCGGAAAGCGAAACGGTTTGCGAAAAGGAATCGATCAGCGAAACCGTAGAACACGAATAAAGCGAGGCGAGGGAAAAAGAGATCGGATGGTAAGCCTGACTCTTTGCGCAGGTGTTACGTTGGGAGTTGCCGTCAAAATCGACACAACCGGCGTTCGTTTGTTACGCTAGACCTGGAGGTAGTTTGGGTCTTGGAGGGTAAAGGGAACGGGTTGCGGGATGGCAATCATCAGTGAAAAGCTATCCGAGAATGCCTTGGATAACACGGCCGTGGACATCCGTCAGACGTCGCTCGATGCCATTGTTGTAAAAGCTGAGTCGTTCGTGATTGCAACCTAGGATATGCAAGATGGTCGCGTGGAGATCATAGATGGTGGATACGTTTTCGGTTGCCTTGAAACCGAACTCGTCTGTGGCACCATACGACATACCTGCTTTGACCCCTGCTCCCGCTAGCCATACGGTAAATCCTTGAGGGTTATGGTCTCTGCCGTTGGCACCTTTTTGGAAAGTGGGCATTCGTCCGAATTCGGTAACAAAGACGACCAGCGTTCGGCTGAGCATGCCTCGTTGTTTTAGA
The DNA here is from genome assembly GCA_903920425.1 of uncultured Pirellula sp. Lineage (GTDB taxonomy): Bacteria > Planctomycetota > Planctomycetia > Pirellulales > Pirellulaceae > JBKCUI01. The sequence goes on from CAIXME010000090.1 coordinate 2,310, forward strand.
TCTTGGATCAATGCCGCGCACGGCTGATCGAGAATCTCACCATGAATGGTGTATTGCTCTTTGAGTGATTTGTGACCGTCCCAATTCCCGACCCCTTCACCCATGGCATACGAACCGTTGAACAGTTGTACGAATCGAACACCTCGCTCCAGAAGTCGCCTCGCTAAAATGCAATTGCGAGCAAATCCTGCTTTGTTTTTGTTGGATGCATCGTTGGCTCCATAGGAGTCCAGGATGTGTCCGGGTTCTTTAGCGATGTCGACAACGTCCGAGGCGGCCAACTGCATGCGAGCCGCCATTTCGTAGCTTGCGATGCGCGCGACGAGTTCCGTGTTTCCGGGATGCTTCATCATGTGTTTTCGATTGAGCGTGTCCAAAAAGGATCGAGTCGCTTCATCGGTCGAAAGGCTGATACCTTCTGGGCGGGCAAGGTGAGGTATCGGTTTCTCGGCATTGAATGCCGTCCCTTGAAAAACGGCGGGCAGAAATGCTGAGTTCCAATGGTTCGAACCCACTTGCGGAACACCTCTTGGGTCGGGGATCGCGACAAAGGCTGGTAGATCCTGGCACTCGGATCCCAAGGCGTATGTTGTCCAGCAGCCGATACCTGGAAACCCATCCAAGGTGAAGCCTGTGCTCATTTGATTTTCAGCGGGACCATGCGTGTTGGATTTGGCTGTCATCGAATGGATAAAGCACAGATCGTCAGCCAAGCCGCCGATTCGAGGCAACAGATCGCTGGTCATCTTGCCGGATTGACCTCTCGGCCGAAACGTCCAGAGCGGTTGAATCAGGTTTCCATTTTCGCCTTGAAACGTAACGAGTCCCGAGCTGCCTGGCATGGGTTGATCGTGAAGTCGAACCAATGCAGGTTTGTGATCAAACGTATCGACATGGCTCAATGCACCAGAGCAAAATATCATCAGCACTTGATCCGCTTTTGCTTCAAAGTGCGGAGGTCGAGGCTGGTTTGGTTTCTCTGGATCAATGTCGGGCCGCAGCGGCGGTTCGCCTGCCTGCATACGCCCGTCCGTCAACAGACTTAGGAGGCCCAAGCCGCCCAATCCTTTTGAGAAATCACCCAAGAAATTCCGGCGATTTGACCAAGCATTCATTCGATCACCATCCATTCTGTTGAATTCAAAAGTGCTCGACAAAATGCAGAGATGCCGTACTGCTTGATAAAGGCGATGGACATCCTCAGCTCATCAGCATCGGGGGCCCGTAGGAACGCCAATTGAAACGCTGCTTGCACTTGGCGTGCGATGTTCGCTTCCTCCGCAGGAGGCGATGAAGAATCGGTAATCGCGGGATCGGTACTCTCGGGATCTATAGCTGTCTCGCGTTGCAGTCGCGATGCAAAGAATTCACTTTGTTGCATCGTGAACGGGCTATTGAACAGGCTCAATGCTTGGAGCGGGGTGACGCTGCGGTTGCGCTTGGGTGCGGACTGGCCTGCATCGGGACAGTCAAACGGACCAAAAGTGCTTTCCAATTGCATGCGCGGCTTAGATTGGTAAACCATGCGTCGCCACGTATCGGGGCCAGGCGTTTGCTTGGAGTTATATACTTTGACGTAGTTTGTGTTGGCTTCGAACAAATCGAACCCAACTCCTCCCTGCTGCAATCGCAATGTTCCCGCAAAGTACAACACATGATCCCGCATGGTCTCTGCTTCCATCCTGCGGGTAGGAAACCGGCTTAACAGTCGAATAGGTGCAGCATCTTGTTTATGATTGCGGCTGGATTGCCTAAAGGTTGTCGAAGTTACAATCAATCGCTGGATGTGTTTAACGGACCAACCATTCTCGATCAACTCCATGGCTAACCAGTCCAGCAGTTCCGGATGGCTAGGAGATCCGCCGTTAATTCCAAAGTCGCTGGGCGTATCCACTAATCCAACTCCAAAGTGGTAGTGCCATAATCGGTTGACGATGACGCGAGCGGTCAGTGGGTTGTCGCGGGACGCAATCCATTTTGCCAAGGCCAGTCTGCGATCGGCTTCCGAGGATTCAGACGATAAACTCCACGTGTTCCCAAAATGCTCTAGCCCAGCCGGAGCTACGGATTCACGGGGTTGCATCGGATCGCCTCGATGCAGTCGATATGTCGGCTGCGGCGTTTCGAATCGACCTGCATACGCCATTTGTTGCGACTCGATCGCTGCGATCTCATTCAGCACACGAGCTCGCTCGCTGTTCAAGTTTTCCATTGCGGCAACATGGTCGTCGTTCGAGTCGCCTTGTACCCCTCGAGGGAACGGCCCTAAACGGTGAGGGTAGTTGGAGCCAACGCGATCTCGATGGCTCGCAATCGTCTTCCAGGAGATTCCATCCGGCGAGGATTCAATTGTGTATTTGGTAACAACACGATCAGTAAATTTGGGAGATACGGATCCGTCTCGACTCCACTGCATCGAATGAATGGTGACGAGCGTCGGAAACTCCATCGTCACGCAACCTTTACCGACTTGGTTTGAGATCCAGCTCTTCTCGTTGCCATGTTTTCCATCATTGATGTGCTGTAGCTGATGGAACGTGTTGCCGACGTAGTCCCCTGTGGATGAGCAAGTGGCCTGGAGAGCAAGGTTCGTTCCCGCCGCATCGAAACACATCCATTCGTCGATGCAAGGTTCTGCGCCGGTCGTTTCGTCAATCGAAAAGCGGAGGAAACGGGTCGGCACTGGCTCAACGTTCTCTGTATTGCGAAACGAATTCACTGCGGGGCGCAAATGGGGTTGATGGTGAGGCTCACGTGGTATCACTGCATCTCGTCCGATGGATGCTGGGGATTCAAAGAGCACGGTATCCGCCGTCACCACCGTAGCCACGCCGCCCGATCGCACCAAGAGTCGCGTTCCGGGAAGCAAGCGATGGACGCCCGCATCGTGAAATCCGCTCCACAGCGAGCGATTTACTATGGATGCATTTTCCTTCACCGCAAGAAATCGTTGATCAATGGCAGCGATTTCGGTTTGGTCGTCGATCGTTTTCTCGTCGCCATCCTGATCCAGAACGTAGCGTGCATCTTGGGCATGCGTTTCCCAACCTGCTCCCCAACTGATCCAAATGCGATACTCCCCGGTTAACGCGGGTGCGTAATCGGCAATCGTTTCGTTTTCGCGAGCTTGGTACCATCGATATTGTTTGCCTACGTTGGGTATCGCAAAGCGAATCGGCGATTGGTCTCGTTCTCCTCGATTGGTACCAGCTGCATGCGGTTCATTTCCTGTTTCAGGCTTGAGGGACCGATAGCTAGGTGACGAGTCGTCGACCAGGATGACTTCCCCGTCATACGCCTTTCCCTCTAGGCTCGCAATCTGCCGATCGATGTTTACCAGTTGCTCGCGAAGGGGGGCTAGCTGACGCAGTTGCTGTTGTCGCTCGGCATTTTGAATAGGCCGTTCACCGTGTTGCACTCCCGAGAGAGATGCCTTGATTGCATAATAATCGTGTTGGGAAATGGGATCGAATTTGTGCGAATGGCAACGTGCACATCCGATCGTCAATCCTAGAAAGGTAGAACCGGTGGTGCTGACCATATCATGCAATTCGTCCGCTCGCTGATTCGCGGTGAGAACAGGGTCGGGACTTTTAACGCGATCCCACGCACCGCCAACGAGGAATCCTGTCGCTGCATCCTCCCCTAGTTGGTCACCTGCAATTTGCTCCATCGCGAATCGATCAAAGGGAGTGTCTGCGTTGAACGAGCGGATGACATAATCGCGATACTGCCACGCATTTGGCCGTGGTTGATTGGTTTCAAAGCCATCGCTTTCTGCAAAGCGGACCACGTCGAGCCAGTGCCGTGCCCAGCGTTCTCCGTAGAATGGCGATGCCAGTAATTGGTCGACTCGTTCCTCGTACGTTAAGGACTGATACAAATCATCCCAACGTGGTGGCAGCCCAATTAAGAGCTGATTTAGACGTCGAATCAACGTTGTTTCGTCAGCTTGTTCTGCAGGTTGGTAGTTTTCTGATTCCAAACGAGAAAGAACAAACGAATCGATCGGGTTTCGCAACCAGCTCGGGTCGCGAACGGCAGGAAGTTTCGGTCGATGAAGCGGTTGAAAGGCCCAGTGCTCACGATGTCGCTCAGCCGTAGTATCCTCGGACCAAGGCATTCCGGATCGAATCCAATTTTCGATATCGATGATCTCTTCTTCGGACAGACCGCTTCCCTCGGGTGGCATCCGCATAGACGGATCGGAACTGCGGACTCGCAAAAGCAATTTGGATTGCGATACGGATTCGGAATCGATGACTGCGCCTGAATCGGAACCGTTGGCGATCTTCTCTCTGGAATCCAACCGCAATTCGGCTTCTTGCACATCTGGGCCATGGCATGCTGTGCAATGCTTGCGGATCAAGTTCGGTACGTCACGATCGCGGTCAGGAACAGAGATTGGATCTGCATAACAAACTCCGAGATCGCAAGCGGCCAAGAGGATGCTCGTGGCGAGGGGAATCCAACGTGTGTACATCGGCGGATTGAGCCCTTTGGTAGGCAGCGTTAGGTGGGAATGGGAGGGAATGATGCGCGGAGGGCGTGGGCGGTGGACCTCTATTGTAGCTCAGCACCGCGTGGTCCGAATCAGTGGAATTCAATATTTCGGTAACCAGCCCGTTGCTCACGGGGATTGTTGTTGAAACGAGAATGCGGCCAGGTGATTGCAGTATCGCAACCCGATGTGTGACGGCTGTTGGTTTGATCATAACCCGACGCGTTAGCGAGGGATTCCACCGTGCTTTCATTCAAAGATCAAGAATTTTCACACAGAGACACAGAGACACAGAGGCACAGAGATTTAAGAGTTTTGATCTTGGGGATTCTCTTTGACGGCTTGTGTTAGTTGTATTTAGGGCCGAAGGCTCGGCACATCCTCTGCCGGTGCCGTGAGGCACTGGTCTGCTAGCCCTTTGGATTTCAGACCCGAAGGGCCGACACGCATTTTCATATGTTGCCCCTGTACGCATGGAATGGAGATGTGCGTATGTTGCTTGCATCCCCTTCGGGATGCGTAGGGCATTGTGGATACGATACCGGTGGTGTCGCTTGGCCCGGCCAGCGGCTAAGTTCTATATACTCAACGAGTGTGCAAACGAATGTGGGCTCGCTGCATCGCAAGCTCGTTGGTACGATTCCGGCAAGGGTGACTTGAGCAGATCGCCTTCTTTGAGGTACTCAAATATCTCGCCGTAGTGACGCACTTCGGTTTGCGAGATACGAGTCATAATGTGCCAAGGGCGTAAATCGCTTGATTTGGACAAGCCGATTGCCCCGAGCATTTCGCAGAGGCTCTCGATGGTCTCGCGATGAAAATTCGCGACGCGCACCGATTTGAGCGTCGGGACCAAGCCCACCATCAAGCTCGGTTTTTGAGTCGCTACCCCTACAGGGCATTCGTTGCTATTGCATTTGAGTGCTTGGATGCAGCCTAGAGCCAGCATCATTCCTCGGGCGGAATAACAAGCGTCTGCACCTAAAGCCAAACGTTTTACCATCCCAAAGCCTGACGTCACTTTGCCGCTGGCCAAGATGCGGATTTTGCTGCGGACATTGAATCCGACCAAGGCGTTATGAACGAAAATCAGCCCATCAAATAGCGGTGCCCCAATGTGGTTGGAAAACTCGAGCGGGGCAGCTCCGGTGCCACCTTCTCCGCCATCGACGGCAATGTAATCAGGTGTGATGCCTGTTTCAGCCATCGCTTTGCACACCGCGAGGAACTCGCGTCGTTTCCCCACGCACAGTTTGAATCCGACCGGCTTACCACCGCTCAATTCTCTCAGTTTGGCTATAAACCGCAGCAGCTCCATCGGTGTCGAAAAGGCAGAGTGCCCTGGAGGGGAGAGCACATCTTGGCCCATCGGGACTTTTCGGATCTCCGCGATCTCTTTAGTCAATTTGGCGGCGGGCAAGATGCCACCATGTCCGGGCTTGGCACCCTGCGAAAGCTTCAGTTCGATCATTTTGACTTGTTCGCTGGCCGCTTCTTCGCGAAACAGCGAATCGCTAAACGTGCCATCCAGATTCCGGCAACCGAAATAGCCGGTGCCTATCTGCCATATCAGATCACCGCCACCTTCGCGATGGTAACGGCTGATGCCGCCTTCGCCCGTGTTGTGGGCGAAGTTGCCTAGCGAGGCACCTTTGCTGAGCGCAAGAACTGCGTTCTGACTTAATGAGCCGAAGCTCATGGCTGAAATGTTGAGCAAGCTCGCGCTGTAGGGGCGGCCGCAGTCGGGGCCACCGATGAGAACACGCATGTCTTCTGGAGCATGGTGGACGGGCGCAATGGAATGGTTTACCCATTCGTATCCGGGTTCGTAGAGATCTTTTTTGGTCCCGAAGGGAACGGTATCGCGATCCCCTTTCGCTCGTTGGTACACCAGAGAGCGTTGATCGCGATCGAAGGGGACCCCGCTCGTGTCGCTTTCGATAAAGTACTGATAGATTTCAGGTCGAATCAGTTCGAAAAAATAACGCAGGTGCCCGAGCACTGGGAAATTGCGAGGTATCGATCGCTTTTGTTGAAAGAAATCGTAAAAGCCCAATGCGATGATAGGTCCGAGAACCAGCCAGCACCAAAGCAAATAGGGGGCGAAAAATGCAGCGACCAGACTGAGAACCACCACGGTCGCAACAAAACCTAAAAAAACGTTACGCATTTCAGCTGCACCGCAATCTGCTGGAGGGGCGAATCAAGGACTTGTATTGCTTTACGAGGACTTGGAGAAGTGCTCGCGCAGCGCTTCGCGATATTGTGATTCCTGTTTTGGAAACATCGCATCGAATTTCGATTTTTCGATCGCACCGTGCTGGAAACGACGTTTTTCGAAGGTGGGCATATCGATACCGGTCAGGGCCAGGATTCCGCGACGGACGATTTCACCTTTGAGCGCGTACAGTCGGCCGTGATCCCAATCGGTCAATTCGATAAACGGGATACCTTCGGCAATTTCAATGACGCTCGGCAATGCAAAGGGGCTAAAGCCGCTGAAGCCGAATTTCGCTGCCGGTGCCCATGTGCGTATATGGCCTCGGCTTTGGCCTCCACTGTAAACGAGCGAATGTTTGATCGCATGGACTCCCCAGCCTTCTTGGTAGAGCATCGTATTGTTCAGAACGCTGCGAATGGTCAGCTCGGAATTCTCCTCGATCGGATAGTCCTTCATGTTTTCGTCGCCGCCGTCGCCGTCGACCAGGTAACGCCAATCTGGATAGCGTTCTCGAATTGCTCTGCACAAAGCAAGTGCCATGGTCGCACTTTCAACGTCCAAAGGCTTGTAGTCTTCGATGGTTTGGACTGCTTCTTGCCAGCTGAGTTTGTCGCTGGATACATCGATGATTTCCAGAAGCATTTCGAGCCCGCACGCTTTAACAAACTGATGCGCCTGGGTTGCGTCCTCGCTGTTGCCGTCGATCTGGAGGGTAAACGCTTTTAGCCGGGTTGGAGCCTGACCTCGCGTCAAAAGCAGATGGTTTAAAACCACCAGTACAGCCCCGCTGTCGACGCCTCCCGAAAACAAAACGCCGATCGGTGCATCGTCAGGAATATGATCCAGCCAATTTTTGCACTGGAGCATGAGTTGAGAGACATACTGGGATCCAATGCTGTCCAGATCTGTGCTCAAGCGATTCCGCTGGGGAGCGAAGTACCGCGTGTACTGCGGATTCGGATCTGGGCAGCCGATCAGCTGAAGTTCCACGATAAAATGCGCAGGCACCATTCTCGTATAAGACGGATGGAATTGATCTGCGATGCCTAGTTCGATGAGCTTCTCGCGAATCTCCTCCATCCGCTCAGCCACGATCAAACAGGGACCGTCGATCTTCTTTGCCAGGAAGTACCTCATTGGCCGACCGATGGATCTCGCCAAGCGGACGGTTTTGCCAGAGTGAACGCAGATCGCGAATTGGCCTTCGATCTGCCGCACTGCTGAAGCATCGTTGCTCAGAACTCGCTGCTCGGCTTCGGCGTAGCTCATGTTCAGCAGGATGTTTCCTGCTGGATCCATCAAATTCTCGATGCGCGAGATATAGCTCGCATGCGGTTGCGGATTGGTAGTCATCGAGAGTCTGCCTTGGCGAGGAACGGATAGCTGAGTAACGCGAAACCATTCAGAATAAAGAGCGGTTTAATGCGCTAAATTGTAGCGTCAAACCGAACTCTGAGTAGTTGCTCTCAGCTATGCCGCACAGCGAGGCTCACCCGTGCTTGGGGTTCATGATCAAGCTAAGTATTTCGGCTCGTGAAGACAAATTGTCTCGGAAAACGCCTCTCATGGCGCTAGTCACGCACATTCCACCCGATTTTCGGATCCCACGCATGGTCATGCAGGAGTGGCTCGCTTCGACCATCACGACAACTCCACGAGCCCCGAGCTCTTGTTCCATCATGTTGGCGATCGATTCCGTCATGCGCTCTTGGACTTGCGGGCGACGGGCCACTTCATCCACAACGCGAGCCATTTTGCTCAGCCCGACGACTTTTCCGTCTGGCAAGTAACCTACGTGCGCACGGCCGTGGAACGGGAGCAAATGGTGTTCGCACATACTCTGGAACTCGATGTCCTTGAGCAGAACGATTTCGTCATAGCTTTCAGAAAATACACGTTTCAGGTGGATGCGAGGATCCTTGTGCAATCCCGAGAAGACTTCCGCGTACATACGTGCAACGCGAGCAGGCGTTTCCAACAGGCCTTCTCGATCAGGGTCCTCACCGACGGCGGCCAAAATCTCGCGTACGGCTCGTTCTATTCTTTTGTGGTCCACGGGCGACTTAATTCCGTTGCTTCCGGTTGATTCGTTTGAAAAGTGTGGGGCTGAAACGCCAGCTTCTCCCACCGTTTGTATCCCAGCTTTCGTAATTGGGTCCATAATCATAATTCAAGTATCTCGTGTAGGCACTCGCTAATTGTTGTGTATAACCGGCGTCCGAAGAGGAAAAAGCCCCGATTCAGCTCTATTGCACGCATTGCAGGGGGCCGGTCAGGCATTGTAGGTGCGGCGGCAAGGCTGATCGCTCGTGAAAACAAGCCCCCACGTGCTCTTTCGGCAGTGCGATAGGACTTTGCGGTCACGACCGTCGAACGCGACCGTCCGGAACATTCGTCGCCTCGAAGCAAACCGCGACAATGTTATAAACATAACGTGAACAGGAACTTACAAATTATCAACGTTTTCACGTTGGTGAACTTTAGCGATAGGGCAATATTCGTGGACGGATCGAAACCAGACATTTCGTTGCGTGATTTCCAAAATTTGATTCACACCATGTACTACGAAAAGGACGTGGAGCGTGGGGTATCTGGCACATTTATGTGGTTGATGGAAGAGGTCGGAGAGCTTGCGTCCGCACTGCGAACAGGAAACGATCGGCAAAACCTGGAAGAGGAGTTTGCCGATGTGATTGCGTGGCTTACGACTATCGCCAATGTGGCAGGTGTCGATTTGAGCGCCGCATTGCAGCGGAAGTACGGCAGTGGATGCCCCGGATGTGGCAAGCTGGCGTGCGAATGCCCCTACTCAGAAAAGCCCTAAAAAGTCTTTCTGTATCCTTGAAAACCATCAATCTCTTTTGAATTTAACAACGCCAAGCTCTACAATCTTCTGAGTTGGAGGGCTTGTGGATGGATTGGGATTGCTGCAAGGCAACCTAACTATCGCAAGCACGATGCGTTAGCGAGGGGCTCAGAATCCCTCGCCTACGCTTCGTGCTTGAGGTTAGAGCAGCAGGCCCTAGATCGAGGGGGCTTGTATGCAAGAGTGTCTTTTGGGAGTTAGGAAAACCATGGATCCAATCAATCGCCAAATTGCGAAAGCGTCTAGGTTGCTTTGGACGCAGACACTTTTGAACATCCTGTCTTGGATGCTGATTGCCTCGTTCTCGATTTGTTTTGCGGTGTTGCTGGTCCCCAAGCTTTGGTTCGTACCGTACCAGCTCAACGCCGTTTGGTGGATGGTTGGCAGTGGTGTTTTTGCGGTCGCCATATCGGTGATCGTCGGCCTTTTTTTCCAGCCATCGGTCCTCCACTCGGCAATTGAATTGGATCGGCGTTTTGGACTTCGCGAACGTGTCAGCAGCGCGTTGCAGCTTGATCCAGAACAGCGTGTTACACCGGTGGGCAACGCGCTGATTCAAGACGCAACGGACAAGATTGAACGAATCGATGTTCGAGACCAGTTCCCTGTAAAGACTTCGCCGCAAACCCCTTGGGTCTTGTTGCCATTGCTCGCCTGCATCGCATTGCTGTGGGTACCTGATGCAGAATTGCCTGCGATTGGGAAATTGGCTGGTAGTGCAAACGACCGTCTGACCAACGTCAAAAATCAGACGAAGCCGATTCTTGCCCAGATTCAAAAGAAGAGACAAGAAGCCGAAGAGAAGGGGCTTCAAGAAGCAGTTGATCAGTTTAAGAAACTCGAGAAGAAGATAGAAGACATTCAAAAGTCCAACACCCTCGATTCAAAAAAGGTCCTTTCCGACTTCAACGAAATCAAGAAGGAAATGGAGCAACGCAAAGAATCGCTCGGTGGTACCGATAGCGTCAAGAAAGCGCTGTCGAATTTGAGCAAGATGGACAAAGGGCCCGCTGAAAAAATGGCCAATGCAATCAAAGATGGAGACTTTGATAAAGCGGGAACCGAGCTTGAGAAGCTACTCGACAAAATGAAAACGGGAAACCTCTCTGAGGACCAAAAGAAACAACTCGCCAAGCAGCTTGATCAAATCCAGAAGGCCTTGGGCGACGCTTTGGAAAAGCAGCAACAAGCCATCGAAGAAACCAAAAAGGAAATCGCTCGGGCCAAGAACGCAGGCGACATCGAAACAGCCGCCAAGCTTCAGAAAAAGCTTGAACAACAAGAAGCCAATGCGAAAAAGGCAACGGCCATGGAAGCCGTTAAAGACAAATTGGAAAAAGCCAAACAAGCTATGGAAAAAGGGGATGACCCAGGGGCTCAGAAAGCCCTAGAGGAGTTGCAGGGCGAGCTTGGTGAGATGGCCGAAGATCAAGAAGCTCTCGAAGAGATGGAAGCGATGCTGGCAGAGCTTCAAGATGCAAAAAATTCGTCGAACTGCGCCGAGTGCAATGGCGGTGGTTGCGGCAAATGCCAAAGCGATAAATTAGGCAAGCCAACCAAGAATTCCAAAGGCGAGGGAAAAGGTCAAGGTGAACGTGAAGAAGAAGAGACCAACACCAAGAACATCGATTCCCAAGTGCGCGAACAACCTCGGAAAGGGGAGACCGTTCTAGGTCCCAAAGTTGGTGGGCCAAACAGAAAGGGTACGACCAAAGAGGAAGTTCGCGATGCAATCCTCTCGTCGACCCCCGATGATCCCGATGCGATTGAAAACATGATGCTACCGAAAGCACAACGCGATCAGCAGCGGGACTATTTCAACTCGCTTCGCGATAAATAGCATTTCATATCCCGATGTTGGTCTCGCATATCTGAGACCATTCCGCGTCATTAAGGCACACGGCAGTCGATCGTAGCAGCGCGCTTGTGCCATCTTGAATCACAGCGATCCGTACTGATAACCCTTAGCAAAGTATTTGGGAAAAATGCTTGACGCGGCGATTGCAGGTTTGGGACACTGACTAATAAGTATCGATAACCAAAGTGACGATATGAGTTATGCCGTTATCAGGGTAGATGGTCCTTTATCAGTTTGAGGTTCTAGACATGAATCAAAACGGTTGGGAAATGAGCAGCGTGAAGATGTGTCTCAATCATAGCCAGTCAGGAATCGAAGAAGGCTTGGTTGAATTGGAGCAAGATTTTCGCTCTTGGATGGAGCATCCGCATCAACGGGCTACATGGAGCAAGTTGATGGAACATTTGGTGAGCTTTCGCTGGGTACTGGACCAGCACTTTACGCGTGTCGCCGGCGAAGGGTATCTAGAAAACGTTGCATGCCAAAGGCCAGGGCTATATAGCGACCTGCGAGAAATTGAATGTTGGCAATGTCGATTGATTGACCAGTTGGATATGACTATCCACCACGTTCAAAATTATGATCCGCAACGCGATGAGATTGCGGACATGGCTGAGCAGTTTCAACGATTGCATCGTGAGATTCTGGACGAGGAAATCCAGGAGCGGCAATTGGTGGAACGAGGCTTGGCGTGACCGACGAGAGCTCGGATGAGGTCGTCGAAATTACGACCACATTACCCAATCAACTCGAGGCGGAAAAGCTCGCGGACAGCTTGATCGAAAACCGGCTGGCCGCATGTGTCCAGGTATCGTCTCCCATCGTCAGCGTGTACCGATGGGATGACCGCGTGCAGCGAGAGCAAGAATTCTCGCTTAAAATCAAAACGGTCGAATCGGTTCGAGATCGAGCCATTGCGTTTCTTAAGGCAAACCATCCCTACGAATTGCCAGAAATCCTTTTTCAAGTAGTGCAATCAACATCCGACTACCGAGAGTGGGTCGTCAAGCAGACTCGCTAACTCACACAGAGACACGTAGGCACAGAGATTTCAGGGATTCGTTTTGATCGCGACTCTGTGTGAGTTATCGAACTTGGACGCAAAGATCACAACCTGACGCGTGAGTTTCGAAGTTGCGCAGACTAGGCCTGAAGGGCCGGCATATCCAATGCCGTGGCTGATAAGCCACGGTTCGAAGACCAAGCGGGAAGCAAGCCCTGAAGGGGCGACACATGAGAAAAGTGTGTCGGCCCTTCGGGCCTGAGACCCTTGCAACTGGCGGTCCGGTGCCTCACGGCGCCTCACGGCACCGGCAGAGGATGTGTCGGGCCTTCAGCCCTAAATACAGAAATCACAACCCGACGCGTGAGCGAGGGACACCCCTGCAGCTACATTCAATGATCAAGTCTCACACAGAGGCACGAAGTCACAGAGTGGTCAGAATCTCCTATCCCATGAAACTCCTCTCTGTGACTTTGCGTCTCTGTGTGAGTCATCGCACTTGAACGCCATGATCACTCGAGTTTTAGTTTTAGAACCCCGAATGGGGTGGCATGTGGTAGCCATGGGTGTGAACCCATGGAGTAAAGCCTAACGCCTTTCTATATCACGAATATTGATTTTGCGTTCCCAAAAACCGCGCATAAGAATCGCGAAATAATCTGAGAAAATTCTATTCTCATACCATTGCATATGATTGACACGGGGAAATCAGCTCGTTCTTATGTATCGCCGCTCGGCGATTTTTCTTGAGCGATATCAACATGATGGCTCACAAGTTCGCCTATTACTCTCCAGCTGCCCCACTAGAGATTATGTCATGCCTGTATCCAATACGCACGCGCGTCGTTGTCGTACGTTCACGTCAAGAAGTCTAACAGTTGAACATCTTGAAAGTAGACAATTACTTGCTTTAAACGTCATAGGGTTTCTTGATTCTATATCAGACTCAGGTTCATCGTTTTCGTTTGATACTGAAGTTGCTTCATCGCGAGGCCAAGTATTAGCGACCGCTGAACGTGGCGTGTTTTCGGCGGCAAGTCATCCACCGATGGGCATGTCGTCGGTTCGAATGAACGTCATAGAAAATCAACCGCATCGCATCGCTTTGGACGATTTTGGATTCAGCGATCCCAACGACTCACCCGCCGACAAATTCTACTCGGTGCTGATTACCGCGTTGCCCGTTTATCAAGGATTAGAGGGCGGTCGGTTGCTCCTCGATGGCGTGCCGGTAACTACCGGGCAAGAGATCCTCGCTACGGATATCTTGGCAAACAAATTGCAGTTTGTTCCTACATCTACATCGATCGATACAACGCGTCCACACCGCAACTACGTTAACTATTTGGATGTCGATCACAATGGTTTGGTTGAGTCAAACGATCGTCAGCTGCTGTCGTCGCAGCTTGCTAGTGGGAACGGGTTACCGATCCTCGTCCCACCGCCCATTCCGTCAAATGCAGCAAGCAATCATCGATACTACGACGTAGATGGAGACAATCAGCTTTCATCGCAAGACCTGCAGTTGCTCACCGACTACTTGATCACCATGGGATCTGGGCATGGAAAGAGATTGTTCGAGTTCAAGGTAAAGGATTCAGGGCAAGACAACAACGTTGCGCTGACGGCCAATGTGATGTCCTTTCAGCTGGTGCCGACTCCCAGTGTTCCACCGATCGCGTCTTCCGATATTGCCAATGCGATCGAGGCCGGTGGCATGAACAACACCGATGGAGGCGTTAACCCCAAGGGAAACGTGTTGTTAAACGATTTTGACGCGAATCCTGGTGACCCTATCCGAGTTTACGGGGTGGTGGGAGGAGAAAGGGCTTGGGCTAGTGGGGGAGTTGGGTCTGTGGTGCTCGGGACGTATGGCTCCATCGTCATGAGGCCAAGCGGTGAGTATGAGTACACGGTCGATAACACGAATGCCACGGTGCAAGCATTAC
>CAIXME010000091.1 GCA_903920425.1 uncultured Pirellula sp.
GCAGGAGCTCGATCTCGACCAATCCGCCATCGCCGCGAATGACCACAGCTCGAATCAGTCGCCAGGTTTCCTGATCGGGCTCGTCGAACTCCAAGTCCACATTCCACGGTTGTGGATTGTCTGTGACCACACGCATGCCCAGTGCAACCGACTTGATCGGCCGCGTCGTAATCATCAAGTCTAAGGTATCACTTTGTGTTCGCTGGAGCTGTGCCGAATCACATGAAACGTTTTCATCCAATGCTCCGATCGCTGCCAACGCCATGTCTGTCGGGTCAAGTACGGACATGACCACTGGAGTGTCGCCGGTAAAGCAACCGCGTTTGGCAAGCAGCCCGCCACTGACGCCGACTCCTCCCAAGGCAGCAAATCCAAGATGCATGGCCGCTGCCCCGTAGTTTCCTTCACGCGCTGACATGACAGCTGAGGCACCGTTGCTCAAGACATCGTAAGAGTCTTGAGCGATGCCAGCCCATTTGACTGCTTGTCCAACACGCCCGGTAGTGCTGAGACTACCTATCCCTGCGGTGGCCGCAGACATGGCCGCTTCGCGAGCAATACCGAATGCGAACTTTTGCCCCGTCCAACCCCAACCAGTAAACTGACTTGTATCTGTCAGTCCTGCGTCATCCGCGTAACCAAAAGTCAGAGTATTTACGATGTTCTGTTCCGTTCCATCTACATATTCTGCAATTGCGTCTGCGATTGCGTTGTGCCCGGTCCTCGCTGCAAACTTACGCAGGCTTTCTCCGTAACGCATGTTGTCCATGTAAGGCTTGAGCTGTTGAAGCCCCCAAATGATGTTTTGGTTGAACGCGTTCACGTATATGTCCTGGAACTCTGAATGGATAGCCCCCACCGATTGAGCAGTACCTTCAAAGTATGACCATGGGTCAGCAGCGCTTGAGTCCGATTTACCAATACGATCTGCTGGGGTGTTGTTCGCGAAGACGTACAGATTTGTATTGCCGCTGACATAACCTGACTTGCTCTCCGAAGTGAACCGGCCTGCAACGGGGTCATAGAATCGGCTACCATCCCAATACAAACGTGTTTCATCAGAATACTCCATTCCCATATAGCCGACCGAAGCTGCAATTTTCAGGTCCGAGCTGCCTTCGGAGAGATTCACCGAACCGTATTGGTCATATTCAAGAATTGCTTGAACGGTATTGGATACATAAAGCACTCGAGCCGATTGCTGATAGTCCGACAGTATCCATATTGGGCCGGAGAACGACGTATCATCGATAGCCAACTTCTGCCCTGAGCCAGGATCAAATAGATGCTCCTGAGCCAGAACCATGTTGCCACCTTGCGAGTGGAACTCCAGGAAAACCTCGCCATTCTCAAAGAGGTAAGCTTCCTTGGATGCCACCACCGAATCACCCTGAGGCTTATTCAATGTTTGACCGACGCGATTGCCAAATACATCGTAGTCGTACAAGTACTCAAGAACGTAGCCCCCCTGCTGATCACGTGTAGGGTAAATAATCTTCGCAGGAGTCGCACCTTGACCGCCGCTCGCGGGCTTGCTTGCCACACTCTCAACGTGTCTCTTCACGTTCCGGATCATCCGATTGTTGTTGTCGAATTCGCTAAACCAGACGTCATCAACGTGGTCTAAGTTGACCTGACCCTTTAACGAAAAACCAGGTGGCAGCGTCATCCATGCAAGTGGGGGGAGTCAGCTAAATGCCCACTCAGCCGCTAGCCTGCTTGCGCAAACACCCAGGGCTTACAGAGACTGGGGTGCTAGAAGGCGGGATGCTGAGCATGAGACTTTTCGGCGAGGCCGACTGAAGTCGGTACACCAACATGCGGCGAGGCCGACTGAAGTCAGTACACCAACATGCAGGGCGGCCGACTAAAGTCGGTACACCAACGTCCCTTCGCCCGGGGCGGCACTATCGGGGATCATCCGTGCAATCTGTGGTCAAATCAAACCAAACA
>CAIXME010000092.1 GCA_903920425.1 uncultured Pirellula sp.
ATCCATTTGCAGGATTCGCGGGATCAGAGGAGTTCTTTAACAAGTCTGGCCCGGATGCCAAACGTCGCATGAGTGAGTGGCCCATGGCAATCGATCCTGCCAAGGTTAAGACGGTATCCCGGAAATTTGACTTCTCAATTGATAGTTACTCCGTCTGGTACAAGATTGAGTTGGACGCAACGTCGGCGCGGATTTGGGCAGACCATGTGCATACCGACAAAGAAAGGCGCACTCGCTCATCCATCAGCCCAGACGATCGTGGCTTGGAGGGGGTGCGCAGAGAATTGCTCGGTCCACCACCTTTGCATCATAAGACCGGTTATGTTCCCGCCTGGTGGAAACCGCCGACTATCCAATTTCGAGCAACGGAAGCAATGAAATGGTACTCTGGATTTGACTCAGGCGTCGGACAAGCTGCTTACACGGGCTATGACGTCGGGAACCAAACACTATGGGTGTACGAGTACGCCTGCCAACATGATCGGCTATGGGAACAAAATCAAATCCCTGAAGGAGATGTCTACTCCCGAATCAAGCAGGGAGAGCCAGGCGATTAGACTGCGTTACTAAGAAACAGGTCGGTGGCGGTGGGCGAATTTGAGGGAGCGAGCGCGAACCGCTCGGAATGCTCGCAGCATATCGTTCGCGTCGCGATAGCGTTTGCTTGGTCGCAACTCCAGGGCCCGTCGAATCACTGCAATGAGATCGGGATGCGCTTTGCGACGTAACGTAACGTACCCAGTAGGTGGCCAATCAAACGGCCACTCAGGCAGATGGCCTGTTAGAATCTTGTATGCAATCAAGCCGAGTGAAAAGACGTCCGAGCGTGCGCTGGGGCGACCCATCGCTTGCTCTGGGGCCATGTAACCAACCGTTCCCGAGCCGGAAGCAATCATCGTTTTTACGATGGTGCGCTGTGCGACTTTGGCAATACCGAAGTCCATTAATTGGAGGCGGCCATCAGGCAGCAAAATCATGTTTTCCGGCTTGATGTCGCAATGAATGATCTTGTTGCGATGCGCGTATGCGACGCCATCAATCATTTGATCGATGAGTTGCAGCGCGGTGTCGAACGCAATTCGATTTCGAAGTCGGTCTGCCAGTGTTTTCTCGCCCAAGCGGCAAGTGATCACGAAACGCCCATCAATAAAGCTGGCGTCTTTCAAGGGAAGGATATTCGGGTGGTCTAATTTTGCGACCAGTCGAGCCTCGCGTTGAAAGGTATCCAACATGCTGGCGGTGACGTTGTACTGGTGCGGCATCTTTAAAGCGACACGCACGCCCTCGATGGTATCAAGTGCTTGATAGACAAACGCAAAGCCACCTTGGGCGATTCGTCTTTCAATGCGATATTTCCCAAGCCGTTGACGAGCACGCAGCTGGGTCGAATCGCTTCGTGTTTTCGCCATTGCACTGAAACTCTGTGCGATCATTTGGAACGGAGATACCAGTTACGAGAAGTGAGTGGCAAGAGGAGCGAAATTCGATCGTGTTGATTACTCATGGTGCCAACCACCCGATCGATATTCTATTCGTTCGGGTCATCAAATGCGCTTATCTCCAACGGAAAAACCGGAAGACTTATCGGCATCTCACCAATTGATCCTTGGCGCTCGATCCGGCAGAATTGGCAGAATTACCTTATT
Organism: uncultured Pirellula sp.; assembly: GCA_903920425.1. Classification (GTDB taxonomy): domain Bacteria; phylum Planctomycetota; class Planctomycetia; order Pirellulales; family Pirellulaceae; genus JBKCUI01. The sequence goes on from CAIXME010000092.1 coordinate 1,647, forward strand.
CTGCCGTCAAATATGTTAAACCGTACCGTCTATGCCGGCGAAAGGGGGATTCAGCGCGGCACATTGCGAGTCAGCGAGACGATTGCATGCGAAACATTGGACCTGGGACGAAATGGCTTGGACAGCTAGTTCCGGGCTATCAGAAAGGAACGCAAAACGTCCAAGTAGCTTTTCTGGGTAGAGATCCGGTGGTAATGGCTGCCGACGCCCAGCAGGTTGGAACGGGTGCGGTCCATGTGTTGTTCGAATCGCTTTTCGTAGTCGCGTCGAACTTGCGTCGTATGGCACGAAACGAATCCATCAAACTCGAGACCCACGAATCGAAATGCGTTGCCTGCGGGTAAATGTTCTTCGTCTGGGTGCACCAGATGGAGAGCGATGACTTCCCAACCTCGCATCTTGAGTTGGCGGATATTCGCCAGTGTTGGTTCGATTTGATCCACGAGGAAATCGCTCAAGATAACCAAGACGCCACGTCGTTGGCCTCGGAGATTGATGTCCGCCAAGTTGGTGTCTAATCTCGTTTTGCCTTTGGGGAATAGCGACTCAATCGACTGGTGCAGCACCACTTTCTGTTGAGACGAGCTCGAGGGAGGCAGGTAAAGTGTTTTCTCCTCGTGGACGGCTGCTAGTCCAGCGGCATCGCGGTGAAGGACAATTAAATGGGATAGAGCCGTTGCAAAGTACTGGGCCCACTCAAGCTTGGAACCTTGATGGTTCAAAGGAGAGCGGCCGCCTTGCAGCATCGAGCCGCTGCTGTCGATTAGAAAGGTGCATTTCAGGTCCGTCTCATCCTGGTAGAGTTTGAGATACGGACGTCCCATGCGGCCCATGGCTTTCCAATCCACTCGCCTCAAGTCATCACCGGGAGCGTATTCGCGGTAATCGACAAACTCGCCTGAACCGCCCAATCGCTTCGATGCATGTCGGCCGCTGAAGGAGCCCTCCACATTCCTTTGCGTCGTAAACCTTAACCGTTCTAGTCGCGTCAAGGTTGCAGTATCGAGGTATCTGCTGAAGTGAGGGTTGGCCGAGTCAATTGGCATAGATGAGTTACTCGCAACATTCCTCTTCTAGTGCCGAACATTCGGTTTCCCCGGAGGTGGTTTCCTCTGAGTTTGGATCGCGGCCGGATGGATCGAGGAACTTAGGGAAGTATTTGTCGACGATCTCGTAGAAGTGCTCCTGGGTTTCGACTTTGGCAACATGCGTTCTAAAGTGGCGAGCCCCATGTTTGTTTTGAGCGTAGCAGCAAGCAAACTTGCGCATTAGCATCGTGCCTTTGTGCGGTCCAAATCGATCGACAATGAGCGAGTAGTGATGCAGCATGCATTCGCGTTGCTCATCGAGCGAGGGATCTGGTGGGATTGGCTTTCCCGCCAAGGCCGCGGCCGCTTGCGAAAAAAGCCATGGCCGTCCAAGAGCAGCACGGGCGATCATGACGCCATCCACTTTGTAATTTCTAAATGCATGTACGACTTGTTCGGGCGTCTGTAGGTCACCGTTCCCGATCAGTGGGATGCGATGGAGGTGTTCTTTGATTTCGGCGATCTTGGTCCAGTCGGCAGACCCGCGAAAGAAGTCTTCTGCGGTGCGTCCGTGGACGGTGAGTGCAGAAGCTCCGGCGCGTTCGACCGTTTGAGCTACTTCGATATGGTTCATCGTTTTGCGCGTGCAACCGAGTCGGATCTTGGCGGTTACTGGAGTTGGGTAGCACGCTTCTACCAGTCGCGAAATGATGGCGTACATGCGTTCCGGATCTCGCAGCAAGTAAGAGCCGCTGTGTGCTTTTTCCGTAACCTGTTTTACTGGGCAACCAAAATTGATATCGACAACGCTGACGCCATACTCACCCGCGAGACGTTTTCCTACTTTGGCCATCGTCTCTGGATCGTTGTCCCAAATTTGAACGGCGAGCGGTCGGGCTTCGTCTTTGACGCCCCATAAACGATCTGGATGTTCGCAGTCATGTTCGTCGAGCCAGACAAAGCCGCGTGCGTTCACCATTTCCGTGGCTTGCAAGCCGGATCCACCGTACTCTCGCACAATTTGGCGAAACGCGTAGTTCGTGTATCCTGCCATAGGAGCTTGGAGGATGGGTGGATCGACGCATAGGTCACCGATCCAGAAAGGTTTTGCTTCAGAAACGGGCGTGGAAGGCTCGTTGGCAGAATGGTGCATCGATTCCATCGTCGACGGCGATTGGTTTTCAATAGACTGGTTCATGGTCAACATGTTACCTTAAACCGGATGCGATACCAAGTTGTCGCCGTGGATTACGTATCAGGTTGCGGATCGCAAACCAATAAAAATTGTGAATTGCGACGAGAAATAGCAACGTGTTAGAGACCGCTGGGACGATCGTTGCATGCCTCCGCTGCAGCCCATCTACTCGTCCTCGTCGATGTCCTCATCGTCTTCTAGGTCTTCGTCGGCATCTTCCGAGTCGTCTTCCCAGGTCTCGGTGACTGCTTGGCCGCTTTTCGTGATGCCGCGCAGTTTTTCAATTTTGCGTCGAGCACCCGCCAACTGTTGTTGGCAGAATTGCACATGTTCAACCGCTTTGGCATACTCGCCGAGGGCGGCATCGAGCCCGAGCGAATTTCCTTCTAGCTTGCGAACGATTTGATCAATTTGGGACATCGCGGATTCGAAGGTGAGGTTCTCGTCCGGTCTGTCTGGTTTTATGCGAGCCATAGGAGTCTTGGTAATGTGTGATCGGTACAACCGCTACAAACCAAACGTGGCCGACTGCGAAAAGTCCGCCGCGATGCAGTTGCAGGCCGATATTCTAACGCGGTGACGTATGCATTTAAGTGAGCCTCGCGAGTTTTCGCGGAGAATTCCAGCCCCCTTTCAACGTATTTGTAGCTTTCCATGTCCAACGAGAGGCAACGCAACTCGAAAAAGGCCAATCGGCGAACGAATCGTGTGAACAAGGCACCTCAGCCGAGTTCGACGTTGCTCGCTGTCCCTTGCGAACCGCTTGATTCGCGACCGGGAGAGGCTGCGCAGTCTGTGCCAGAGAGGGAGACTATACCCCAAATGGAGACAGCAGTCGTATTGGAGAATGTGCTGATTGAGCCTCTCAATCACATTATCGAATCCATCGAAGGGCTATTGGAAAACACGGAAGTGGAACCCCGTGATGGCGGCGATCAAGAACGCGTTGATCATGAAATTGGAACGGGCAATCCCCTCGGTGGTGATCAAAGTGATTCTATCGGGCGCAGCGCGACTGAAAGCCTAACCATCGTAAGCACGGACTGTCTACCCATCGCAGGCCAGGAGCAATCCACGAATGAGTTGCCGCGGGACGCGGATGTTGTATTGAACACTATCTCGCCACCCGTAAGCTCGTCGGGCGATGGAACGGCGTGGTCCAATGCGGTCGAGTCGAAGCTCAATTCGCTTATCGAACAGTCCAAAGCTTTCGAACGCGAAAGAATAGAGATCGAGTCACTGCGCGAGCAGCTTAGAACGGCAATTGATACCGCAGAGTCGCGTCTGACGGAATCGAATGGAGAGTCGTTGCAAAAGTGCGCGACCGAAACAGAATTACTTCTCATCGAAGCCAAGCAAGAGATTGCGAGACTCTCGACATACCTTTTGCATTCACGAAACGAGTACCAGGCGTTAGTCGAATTCATCGAATCCGAACCGCAAAACGGTTCCCCTCGGGATGAGGTTGCGTTGGGCGGTTCGATGGTTGCCCAGTGTATTCTCGATAAAGCGGAGGCGCGTGAGACTGAGTTGCTGTGCGAGGTCGGGCAACTAAATGAGCAATTGATGTTCTTGCAAGAAGAGCTTCGAGAGCTTCGTGAAATGCCCACACTTGCTAACTGCGATGATGCAGAGCTGCGTATCCAGATCGAGAAGCTCCGAAGTCAGCTTCTGGAAGCAAGGCATGACGCTGTTGAATTGCGTCTGCAAAACAACGAGCTGGGATCGAGGTTGGCCAAGTTTCAGGGGCCGGCTGAGAGCCAGCGCGCTGAAGCATTGAGTTGGGAGCAACGAAAAGAGGCTCTCCTGCAACAGCTCGAAGCAGAAACCAAGGCAGAGACACCTTGTGATCCACGTGCCGTTTTGGATATCGAGCGTGTGATTGAGCAGACCGATGCGGAAATCGAAAGACGAGATCGAGAGATTGCGGATCTGAGGTCCCTATTGGAACAGCAAGCGTATGCGCACAATGGGATGGCCGTTGGTGTTGCTGCTGTTGCTGAGATGATCGAATCGGATGCCATGATCATTGCGGAACGGGTGCGGCTACAGGAGCTCCAGAAGGATTGGGAGCAAAAACAACGTCAGGCGGAAATCGAAATGTCGCTGGAACGAGCCAAGCTAGCCCGTGAACGTTTGGAGTTGCAGGAGAAACTGCGAAATTTTGAGGAAGCCAACCCTCCACAAACCGAAGATGAAAAGAAAATCGGTAAGGAACGCAATCGAGGTCGTTGGTTAGCGAGACTCGGCTTAAGCAACGATTGATCGTCATGATGCGTTAGTTGGGCTAGGTTACTCGACCAGATAACATCGACGAAGCGTTCGGGTTACAATCAACGACGGTGCGGAGGATTGCTCTTGGATGCTGCTCGTTTCGATGGTGAATAAACGGAAATGCTTGATTTACGTGGTCGTTGTGCTTTAGTCACCGGTGGGACGCAAGGCGTTGGGGCTGCGATTGCCAGCAGTCTAGCTAGGGCGGGCGCGAATCTGGTATTGCACGGCTTGCATGATGATGAGCTCGCGAAGCGTACCGTAGAGCATTGCCGGGCTTATGGCGTGCGTGTGAGTCCCTTGTTTGTCGATCTGAGCAAATCAATCGATGAGATTCAACGCATGTTGGTGGATCGAGCTGTCGCGATGGAGCCTGGGATCGATTTGTTGGTCAACAATGCAGGGGTTTTCATCGACAGCCCGTTTCTGCAGATGAGTGAGGTTCTGTTTGATCGAACGTTTCACATCAATGTAAAGGTCGGTTATTTTCTGGCTCAACATTTTGCCAACAAGTGGATCCAGGAGAATGTCGATGGACGCATCCTATTTACTGGATCGATTAATGGGCTCTTGGCTGAATCGGATCATACAGCGTATGACGCTTCCAAGGGGGCCGTTGCCGGGCTTGTTCGTTCGCTGTGCGTTGCGTTGGCTGGAAAGCGTATTCGCGTAAACTCCATCGCGCCTGGATTGGTTCGGACCCCGTTGACCAATCAAGTTCTCAACAAGGATACCGATGCGCTGAAATGGATGGAGCTGCATACGCCTAATGGGCAGGTGCCCACGGCAGACGCATGTGGGCCCATGGCAGCGTTTTTACTGAGTGATCTAGCCGAGCACATTCATGGCCAAACGATTTACATAGACGGCGGCATGAGTACGTGGCAGCAGCCCGATCTGCCACCATCGTTACGTGGTCTGATTTGAGTGAGCCAAATGACTGAGGAGGTAGTTGGCACTCGCCAAACCCCGGTTCAGTGATTTGTTTGTTGCCAGTGAGGCAATGGAATGCGATTGGGCGGCGATTGCGATCCAAAACGAATCACAGGTCCAAACCGATATCCCTGCCCTTATTCGAATGGAAGGCACAGGGAGCGACTGAGGAAGATGTGGGAAATGTAGAGTCGTCGGAAGACGGACGCAATCACGGAAGGATGCGGATTTTGATGTCTTTGAATTCGACCGGAGCACCTTCGGATTCCAGGCAAAGGAAACCTTCGGGGGGGGATGCTCCGTTTCCTCCGGAGACTTCGTGTCCATTGACCCACAGTCTCACTTCGCCGTTGATTGCACGGACGTAGTAGTGGTTCCATTGGGGAGTGCCCAAGCTGTGGTTGGATTTCGGAAAGCTGCGTGACCCATCGGGAGAGAGAGGCGGGAAAGGCTTGAGTTTGGATTTTCCAACAGGGAATATGTCGCCGTTGGTTGAAAACCATGTCGCCTTTTTCCCGGACGATTTTTCGTAGAGCTCGGTGTATCCATGGTCAAGAACTTGAACTTCGATGCCGGCGCTCGGCAGCCTATCTGGCGGCAGATCCTGCAACGCTTCTTCTGGTGTCCAAAGAAAGAAGCCTGAATTGCCTCCGAGGCTCAAGTGTCTCCAATACGCTACGAATTCAATGTTTTTATATTTCTTTGCGGATCGCAAAACGCCGACAGGTTTGCCGGTGCAGTGGACAGTGGTTCCGGTCCACACCCATGTATCTTCGTTGCAATTGGCTCGAACGAAGTCCTCTTTACCCAAAGTGACCCATTCGGAGTCCGCGCCGTCGATCATCGCAAACGATTTGGATTCCGTTGAGGAAGTGCCTGCTTCTTGGGCTTGCGATGAACTTGTCCAAGCAATGC
>CAIXME010000093.1 GCA_903920425.1 uncultured Pirellula sp.
CCCTCATTGCGGCAGTGCGATACGAATCGTACGAGATGCCACCCAAAGGCAAATTAACGCAGCAAGAAATCGACTTGTTTGTCCAGTGGGTGGATATGGGAGCCCCCTGGCCAACGGAGCCAGAACCCACCGGTTCGGGAGCCAAGCCTGTCTTCGATCTTGCATCGCGAAAAGAGTCGCATTGGGTTTGGAAACCGATTGGGAATCCACACGTCCCAGATGTGTTAAACGACTCATGGTGCAAGCAGCCGATGGATCGGTTCATCCTCTCTCGACTTGAGGCCGAGAAGCTCGCAGCCGCCCCTCCGATCGACAAGCGAGGCTTGATACGAAGGCTATCGTTTGATTTGTTGGGATTGCCTCCCGCTCCCGATGCCGTCGAGCGCTTTGAGAAAGATGGATCCGAACATGCGCTCGAGGAACTCGTGGACGCGATGCTTCGGTCTCCCCAATTTGGTGAACGCTGGGGCAGGCATTGGCTGGATTTAGTTCGCTATGCAGAGTCTCGAGGTCATGAATTCGATGCGGATACGCCCAATGCGTTTCAGTATCGGGACTACGTGATTCGTGCATTCAATGATGACGTTCCGTACGATCAGTTCGTCCGTGAACACATTGCAGGTGACGTCTTGGCTCGACCAAGGATCCACCCGCAAACAGGGGCAAACGAATCGATCCTCGGTACAGGCTTTTGGCATATGGGGGAATGGGTTCATTCGCCTGTCGATATTCGCAAAGACGAAACCGATCGCTTCGACAACATGATCGACGTGATGTCCAAAACGTTTCTCGGTGTTACGGTTTCATGTGCACGTTGTCACGACCATAAGTTCGATGCCATCTCGACGCGAGACTACTACTCTCTATCGGGCTTTCTCCAGGGATCAGAGTACCGACAAGTGCGTTTTGAGACGGTGGAGAAAGAGCGAGCCGTTGCCGATGAATTGAGATCGGTCGATCGTCAGTACCAAGCAAAGTGGAAAGAAGCATTCAAGGCTGCGTGGTCCAACGCTCGCGCCGCATTGATGGAACGGCTGCGAGCCAATGGCAACCCGAACAATGGAGATTGGAGACAATGGACACCAACGGCGGAACCCTCGCTCGATAAGCTGATCGACGGCACGGTGGTGATTGCAGACTACACCAAACAATCTGGTGCACCCATCCTCCAAGATGGCTTTGTTTTTGGTACTGAAATCGCCGCTCCCTTTTCGATCGTGCCACGCGTGGTCGATGGCAAAGGTACCATGGCAATACAAGGGTACAGCGCTGTTCGTAACGACCTGTTTTGGAATGGGCTTGTAAGCACGCGAGAAAAGCCAACCAATCTTCGGACCTCGGTAGACTCGACATCGCGACCTAGCCGAACTTTTGTAACCAGCCCTTTTGAAATTGAGCATGGGGCGGTTTCTGTTTTATTGCGAGGCAATGCAATCGTGGTTGCGTGCGTGGATTCACATCGATTGGTCGTCGGGCCACTGCATGGAGAAACCATCGTCGAGACTCGATCCAACGATACCAATGTGCGATGGGTAAATCTGAATTTGAAACGTTATCTCGGGCATCGAGTTCATCTGGAGTTCACTCCGATGGACAACGAAGCTCTGGAAATTTTGGCGTTGGTGGATGCCCCATCGGCTCAAACGGAGAACGCTGCGAAAACGCCTCCACGCGATGTGCTCGCAACACACGAAGAGCTCGTCGCTCGTCTCGATGCAGCAATCCATTGGTGGACGGGCGATCCGTCGCTCGATAGCGAACACGCTATGGATAAGATCGATTCACTCAACTGGCTTTTGCAACAGCCGGAACTAAAGGAGCTCGATGAAACGAAATCGGCGTGGTTCGAGGCGAGGCAAAAGCTTCGCAATAGCCTCCCAAATGCGTCGTCGCTTGCCATGGCCATGTTGGATTGCACAGGCGAAGATGATCGCGTGTTGATTCGTGGCAGCTCCGGAGCTCCGGGTGAAACGGTCCCACGTCGCTTTTTGGAAGCCATCGATGGCAATGAGCCGCTCCCAATCGAGAGAGGTAGCGGAAGGCTCGAATTAGCCGCCCGGATCAATGACCCCGCGAATCCGTTGACTTCGCGTGTGATCGTAAACCGAGTCTGGCATCATCTGTTGGGCAGAGGAATCGTGCCGACCGTGGATGACTTTGGAGTACTAGGCCAGCAACCCACGCATCCCGAACTGCTCGACCATCTGGCCCAGTGGTTTGATCGCAATGGTCGCTCCATCAAAAAGCTTATTCGTTATATCGTGCTTTCGCAGACGTATCAGATGAGCGGGCAATCGAACAAAGAAGCCGTTGCGATCGATCCAAAGAATTTGCTTTGGCATCATGTTCCACCCAAACGATTGTCGGGCGAAGCGATTCGGGATAGCTTGCTCGCGATCTCGGGAGATATCGATCTAACGATGTATGGAGAATCGATCCCGATCCATTTGACTGCCTTTATGGAGGGGCGAGGACGACCGGGGGCGAGTGGGCCTTTGGATGGCGCCAAGCGTCGCTCTATCTACGTAGCTGTCCGCCGCAATTTTCTGTCGCCATTCATGTTGACCTTCGATACTCCCAATCCGTTTAGCACGATGGGAAAACGCAACGTTTCGAACGTACCAGCG
>CAIXME010000094.1 GCA_903920425.1 uncultured Pirellula sp.
GATGCCGATACAAAGACAGCAGACAAGGCATCAAAAGGGGCCAAGTCTTAGGTAGCAATCAAAAAATCAACAAATGGCCCCTTTCGAAGCGCTCATGAGTGGCCCCTTTTAAAGCGCCCACTGACATTCTAACTCCAGCTCGTTGCGTGCTATGGTAATAACACCTGCTCGAAATATATCTTGAGCACTTACAACAAAGATGCGTGCATTATTCATGATGGCTACTGCGCGGTCTATCCAAACGACAAGGGATGGGCCAACTGGGGCCTAACCTGATTGCATTTGTGACGCGACCGAGTCGAAAACCATTACGCCAAAGCACGCTGAATTTCCATCGGAAATCAACCATTCGATATAGTTCAGAAATTCGATCAAAATCAAGGATCGAGGGGTAAGCGCAGCGATCAATGACTCGTCCCAAGTTCAGCCGAGGGACGCAATGCTATTTCGTTGCATTCGATTACCGAATGGGTTCTTCGCTTGGCTCCCTGTATGCCGTGCTACCACGCACTGCTCCTATCCCGTCTCCTTGCTGCTAGGACTTAGTTATGAAAATATTTGCTTTGGCTGTCGTAGGTTTTTTGTTGTCGGTACCGCAATGGGTTTTCTCTCAAGGCGTGGAGAACTTTTCTCTCGAAGCCATTGTGGAAGACTCCAAAACCAAAGTCGACTCTAAGTTCGAGTTGAAAGATCACAAGGGAAAGACGGTTGTATTGCACTTCCTGCTCAAAACCGAGTGCCCGTTCTGTCTCAGATACACCAATCAGTATGCCCAGCTTGCAGCCACGACGCCTGATGTGGTTCATTTGTTCATCAAGCCTGATAGCGAAAAGGACATTCGGGCTTGGGTAAAGCAACTAGTGAAAACAGAGGGGGTAATACGGCCAACGATTTATCGCGACGCCGGGGCCAAACTAGCCAAGCGTTTTGGTATACCGGACGGTTATCAATTCCACGGACAAAACGTTCATTATCCTGCGATGGTCGTGCTCGATGGGGATGGCAAAGAAATGTTCCGCTACGTCGGCAAGAGCAACAGCGATCGGATGCCAAAGGAGGAGTTTGTCAAAAAGCTTGAATCGATGACCGCAAAGTAGCCATCCACTTGGCTCCAGGTTCGGATATCGCCATGGAGTATATCTTCACCAGCGAGGCCTTGGGGAAAGAGGCCTCAGGAATGAGATCCACAATTCCGAATGGTAATCATGTTTCTGCGGAGCGACTCCCACATGCGTCTTGACGCATGTGGATTCGGTTCGTTTACCTTCAAAACAAAGATTTTGAGGTGAATTTCTTCATTGTGACCGCGTTCGTCCGATTTTCCAGGTAAGCGCTCAGCACCTCAACGCGTCTACCATTTGGTAGAGGACGGGACGTGAATCCCCCCGGATACTACGTATTCAAGTGTCGATTCATCGAGGAGGTTTACTGAGTGACTACGAATTTGTCGGGGGAAGAACTTCAAAAAGAGGTCACACCTTATCCCCTCTACGCTAACCGTCGACGCTTCATGAAGGGGCTAGGTGCTGCCGGAACCCTAGCGGCATCTGCCGCAACCTATCGATGGTTCAACCCGGTCCGCAACATGGAGCTCAATACTGCATCCATCGACAACCTGGCGTCGGTGGAGCTGACGAGGGAACAGCGTCTCGAGCGGGGTTTTCTGGTTGATGAAACGATGACCAGTGAATCAAACATAATCAGCTACAACAACTTCTACGAGTTCAGCACGGACAAGAACGCCGTCGCCGATGCAGCAAAAAACTTTGACACCACTGGCTGGCAGGTTCGCGTCGAAGGGATGGTTCATAAGCCAAGAACATTCACGATTCCCGATTTGAAAGCCGTTGGCCCCATCGAAGAGCGGATCTATCGCATGCGATGCGTCGAAGCCTGGTCGATGGTTGTCCCGTGGGCAGGGCTCCAGCTTTCTCACTTGATCGATGCCGTCGAACCGATGGCCGAAGCAAAGTACGTTGCATTCGAAACGCTGTACGATCCCGCAAGAATGCCCGGCCAAAAAACATCTGTTTTGGAATGGCCCTACGTGGAAGGACTCCGCTTGGACGAAGCCATGCATCCCCTAACGTTGCTCGCCGTTGGACTCTATGGCAAAGAATTGCCAGCACAGGATGGAGCTCCAATCCGGCTCGTTACCCCTTGGAAGTACGGTTTTAAGGGGATCAAATCCATCGTCAAAATTACGCTCGTTTCAGAAGAACCACCGACGAGCTGGAAACGATTCGCCTCGACGGAATACGGATTCCTGGCGAACGTCAATCCCAACGTTCCACACCCTCGGTGGAGTCAAGCTACAGAGCAAAGGATTGGCGAGAACGGTCGCAGGAAGACGCTTATGTTCAACGGGTACGAGTCCCAGGTCGCATCCCTTTACGAGGGACTCGATCTCTCGGTCCACTTTTAAAGGGTCCACACCATGAACAACATTGCCTACTATCGCAATCTCGTGATCTTAGCCGGAATTGGTCCACTGCTCATGCTAGGATGGGATGCATGGAACGATCAGCTCGGGGCTAATGGCGTCAACAACGCTCTCCACATCACAGGAATTCTGTCGCTCGTTTTCTTGTTCTTCTCGCTTGTCATCACGCCACTGAAAGTGCTGACGGGCTGGAGTAGCATCATCGCCTACCGACGAGCGCTTGGACTATATGGATTTGCATACGCTGCATTGCACTTCGTCATCTACGTTGCTTTGGATCGGATGGGTAGCGTTAGCAGTACGATCGAAGAGATAGTGTCGCGACGATTTCTACTGGTCGGTTTCATCGCGCTAGCGATGATGTTGCCACTCGCAGTAACCAGCACCAACGCAATGATTCGTAAACTAGGCCCGGTCCGTTGGAAGCTCCTGCATAGACTCGCATATGCAGCAACCATTCTGGGAGTGGTTCACTATTACATGCTCGTCAAAAGCGATGTTCGACAGCCACTTGCCTTTGCCGCTGTACTTACACCAATTCTAGGGTTTCGCAGCGTGAAGCATTATTTCGACCTACGACGCGAAGCATCGAAGCCAAAGTCGCGTGAAACTGCGACCCCAAAGAAGAGCCGAACGTTTTGGAATGGAGAACTGGTCGTCGCAAATATTCACCGCGAAACCCCTGATGTCAAAACGTTTCGGTTTGTCCATCCCGACGGCGAAATCCCGTTCATCCATCGGCCTGGTCAGTACATGAGTTTGACGCTCAACATCGATGGGCAAATAGTCAAACGTTCGTACACGATTGCCTCATCGCCCGCACAGCGTGGTCATGTTGAGTTGACCATCAAACGCAACCCCGAGGGTGTAGTCTCCCGCTATATGCACGATCAACTGAAAGTAGGAGACAAGATCCGAATTGGTGCACCAGCAGGTAAGTTCTTTTTTGACGACCACCAATCCAAGGCTGTCGTGTTGATCGCAGGTGGGGTCGGTATTACACCGCTGATGTCCATGCTTCGCAACCTGACCGATCACTCATGGCATGGAACGATCTATTTCATCAATGCTATGCGATCGAGATAAGACACGATCTACTAAACAGAATTGACGAGCCTAGCCAATCGAATTGAGAACCTGCATGTACTGACCTACTTCAGCCAGTCCAAATTATCTGCTAGTGATCCAGCACGTTCGGCTAGATGGCAAGAGAAGTCCGGATACATCAATGCAGACGATTTGAGTGCTTTCGTACCAGACCTGAGAAGCCTCCCCGTATTTCTTTGCGGGCCAGACCCTATGATGCAGGCTGTACGCAAGACTCTCGTCTCGCTTGGTCTTCCCAACGAACAGATATCCACCGAGGAGTTCGTCTCCCCGCGAGGAAACACATCCACGAACGCACAACCCACCGCAAACGAGCCGACTAACGTCCAGAGCGCCGTTTCCGAGTCGACGGTCACTTTTGGAACGTCGAACCAAACGATTGATATCGACGCCTCAACCACTATTCTTGAAGCTGCCGAGCAAGCGGGGGTAACGCTCCCTTGGGAGTGCCGTGCCGGAATCTGTGGCCAATGCAAAGTGCGCTGCACAACAGGTCGCGTCAGGATGGATAGTCGCGACGCGCTCACCAAAGCAGAAGAAGAAAAAGGTTTCATTCTCGCTTGCCAATCACATCCCATCACAGATTCGATAACCATCGAGGCATAGCCGACTAGCCCCCATCACCGCTTTCCTCCGCGGCTCGGATTTCGACCTTGCCTTGAAACGCACAAAGACGCGGAATATGTGCATTTGCATTCCATCATGTTTTTGAGGGAAGTCCAAAATGACCCACTCCCTCTTATCGCGGATCTCGTTTCAAGTTGAGTAGTCAAAGGAAACAAGGCAATCCGCAGATGGCGATCTAGTGTTTGGCGAAACACGATTACGGGTTAATGCCCAATGGAGAACAGGACGAGCATGACCCATGCCGAATCTGTGGAAAAATGCGCAACTTTACTCATCATCTTGGAATGAAAGCGGGTAAGGAACCTCGGATTGGATTCGTCTAGATGTGCATGCAGTACAAACCCACTACCGGTTGACTGTGGTCTTGATGAGTATCTTAAATTGAATCGGAGTCTAACCATGTTTCGTGCTATTCCCTCGTCGATTTTCCTCGCTCTCGTTGCGATCTCTATGTTTGCTGGCAGATTGACTGCGGATGATCCGATTCTTGTGCCCGGAGATAAGACCGATGGCTCAAGCGTTTCGTTCGATCGTCGTCAGTTCACCGTCAGCCGGCAAAAGGGAAAGATCCTATTCGATGGCGTTGAAGCTCCCCGGATGATCGTCGCAAACAAGTCGAAAGAAATACGCCTCATAGAAACATTCGATGGGTTGGACTTCCCTTCGGATAAACAATTCCTCCATTGGGCGAATAAGCTCAGGGGGACCAGAACATACACGTACGACGAAGTCACTAGCGTCGCTGCAGATGGTTCTACTTTCACGCAGCCCCTCGTCTTCTTTAGCAATGAACAACGTGCCGAACTGGACAAAAAGTGGCACGCTTGGCTGGATAAACGCCAATCAGAAATCGACGAAGCAAGTCGTGCTCGTTTGGCTCAGGAACAAGAAGCAAAGCGATATCAACAACAAGCCCACTTGCAAGAGCTTCAAGCACAAGCATTGTCATCGCAGATAGCAGCCGCTGAGAGATCGGCTGAATCGTTGGCCGTTATCAGTGGAGCGACGTCGTTGTGGGAAGTGGAACTGCTCCCAGCTGGATACGCTGGTGTTTGCTCAAGTTGCTCACCCGACTTCAGCGACCTGTTCTACGGAACACAATCCACAGGGATCTCCTTTACGACCAACGGCAATAGCCTATCCTCCACATTCGGCAGCAACTACGGATTCAGCAATCGTTCGAAATCGATCTATGTCAGAGCCTATGGACGCACAAGCCAAGTTGCAAGCGACAATGCCCTAAGCTCCAATCCAGGGTACCAAGTAGGCA
>CAIXME010000095.1 GCA_903920425.1 uncultured Pirellula sp.
CGAAAAGAAAATATCCCAACTAACCAGACACCCTAGAAGAACCGTAACGGCAGCCGTTGCCGATCGATTCCGAACCTTGCTCATCGCGCATTTGTAAAAGGAAACAAGGCAAAGGAGATAGTAGGGCAAAGTGAGAATGCCGTTTGCCGCCCAAGCATGAAACATGACGGAGTGTCCGCCATTGCTGTTGACGACCGCGTAGTTTCGCAGCTTGGACCGATCTTTCGTTCCTGAAACATCGTACGCTCTCGTGACGTACTCGTAGTCGTAGGAACTAGAGCCGTGCCCGAAAAAGGGATTGTCGATAATCTTGAAGATACTGACCAACGCTTCAGGGCGACCTCCGACCAAAAGTGCAATGGGGGCGGGAAGACCACTTTCGCTTGACTTGGATTGCCCCGTGAATTTCGCTTGCCGCATTTCTCCAAGATAGCCCTGCGAAGCGAGCTCGGCATAGGACGTGTACGCGAGCCAGGAAACCGCCGTCGCCAGCACAGCGACGCGGATAGGGCCTCCGACAATTTTCGCCAGGGAAACGCGGTTTAAGAACAGCTCGAGAAAGAGAAAAGCAACCAGTGGAACCCAAACCAAAAAGGACGACCGTGCTCCATAACGTAAAGAAACTCCACAGGCCGCAGCAGCAATTACAAACGCGATGAAACGATTGTTGAGTTTTGCCAAGCAAATCGTGATCGTCAATATCGAGAGCAAGTCGAGCATGGGCTGGATACGAAAAACGAAAAACGAGTATCCTGATTTGTCCTCTTCGAAGTTGTATGGATCGTTTCCCGTATTGAATAGAAAGTGACAGGTGCTGCCTGCCGCGAGTCCGATAACATAGGGTACGAACCACTTTTCCTTGCTCTCACAAAGCCCCGTCCCCACGAGAAAAAAGCAGAACATCAGAAAAGGACGGGCTGCAGCTTTGATAGAATCGATCAGCTCGACGTCGTTAATCCCATCGCTGAACGCAACGGCGCAAACGTGCAGTACCAAGAAAATAGTTGCAAGCGTTACTTTCGGTGTTTGGAAGCCCCGAGAAATACTGGTCGCTAGAATAATGAACAAGATAGGCAACGCTAGTTCGGTTGCGCTGATGCGAACTCCAAGTGAAAAATGGAAGTACGAGCCCATGCCGATGGCAAATGCCAAACACCGAATAGGTGTAATCAGTTTTTGGTCCGTGGAATCCATGTGGTTTGGTTCTGAGATGATTTCTTCCTAGATATCGCTCATTGACATAATCGGATCAGGAAGCAAGATTTTCGCTAACCGTACTTTGGCAATCCAGTCGTTCCAGCATCTCAATCCATTTTTGAACCCAAGATGGACCATCGTACGCGTTGGCCATCTGCCTAGATCGTGCTCCCATGGTGGGCAAACGATCATAGGCGTGGTGGATTTGAGATAGGGCTCTAGCCATTTGGTATGGGTCGTTCGCGCCTATTCCGATTCCATTGTACCCGTTTCGCACGAGTTCAACCGACGAACCGCATGCGTGCGTATGAATGATAGGCAATCCAGCGGCGCATGCTTCAACCAGTGCCAACGGCCAAGGATCGTAAGAGCTGCTAATGACGTAGGCCCCTGACTCGGCCCATTCGCGTTGCATGTCTGCGGGTTGAACAAAACCACGGAACTCGATGCCTGGGCAATCTGTTACAAGTGATGCCAACGGTCCTGTGCCTACCACTCGCAGCGGCCAGGGCGAGGCTACCATTTCACGATACAAGCGATAGCCTTCGACTAGTGTCGACACGCCCTTGTTTTCAACAAGGCGTCCCACCGACAGAAATCGCTTTGGCCAAGCAGTTTGTTCATGGCGTCGCTGATCATCTGACGAGGCACAGAAGCGATAATTAATGCCGTAAAGTCCTTTGACAATCTGGGACTCCTTGAATCCTAAGTTCTTGGCCAAGAGAAAGCCACGTTCCCCAGGGACCATCACCGCATCGAAATGGCGGAAATAGGATTTCATCACGAAACGTGCCAAACGCTGTTTCCATGATCCCGTCCACGGATTATCCATCGCGAGAATGAACTTGCGATCCCGTCCCGTGGATGACTTCACAAGCTTCACGTACTCTGGAGTGTTCCAGCCACTAACGACGACGACGTCGGGATTGAATGCGTCGATATTGGTCTTGAGCTTCTCGAAGTCGACTCCCTTGTCGTCGGCGACAGCGATGGCCTGTGTTTGGAAGTTATCCTTGCGAAAGGGTGTATTGGCTTCGGTTTTGATGTTCGCATTGGAAAGGATCTGGAAATCGAATTCTCCAGATTGACGCAGAGTACTCCAACAATGGTCCATGTATGAGGAAATCCCACACCAGCAGAAGGATACTCGCAATTTCCTCGATCGGTCCGAAGCAGGGGCCATCATAGAAGAACTACGACTGTCGATTGAATTATCGTTCAAAGACAAAGACCGGTCCGTAGGATGCGACAACGCTAAACCCACAATCGCAAAACATCTCTTTGAGCTGATCGATGGAGATAACGGAACCATCTCTCGTTACGGGGTGCAGTTCGATGATTGCTTTGGAGCACCGCTGCAGGCATTCCTTGTCATGCATCAGCATGTCGTATTCGCCACCCTCAATATCCGAGACAAGTTGGTACGTTTCCTGCGGTGCAACGTCGCGCAGCATTATTGCGGGCACGCGTTGGACGGCATGGCTACTGTTCCCTGTTAGTGAAGATACGAGATGGTCTTCGCCGATTTGAAATTCGACGTATTCGGAACCGTACGCTACAGCCCCCCATTTCACGGACGGGGTCGTATGCTTGGCATTTGCCTTTACGTTTCGTTCCACTGCAGCGATCAATTCGCGATTTGCTTCGATGCAGACGAGTGATGCTCCTTGGTCAAGTCTAGATGCCAATTGAGAGCTGATTCCTCCGATGCTTGCACCAAGCTCGATCGTGGGCAGTTTGGTATCAAGAAAGGCTTTAACGAACCGCAGTTCAGCACTTTCGTAAAGTCCCCAGTACAAAAGGGCTTTGTTGCGCGAAGGAATCTTGATCCCGTTTACATTGATTTTTGTGCCTGAAAACGGTATGACATCCCCATAAAGCTTGCCGACCAACCAACCAAAAGCATCGGAGCAAATCATCGCACCTACGATGCGCTTTAAGGTACGAAATCGTACGGTCGGCGACGCGTTGGTTTGGTCTTTATCGCTACTTTGGTCCATAGCTCATTACTTCTGTCGATTCTGCGATTTCGATAACTGGTGCTGGAATCATTTGGCTTGCGAATGCACCAACGAAAGCTGTTGCAACAGCTTCTTCATGGCGGCTGCCGATTCAAAATTTTCGCATGCTACTTTTGCCGCTGAGGACTCTAATCGATTGAGCAAAGCTCGATCGGAATAGAGTTGATGCAGTTTCTCTGCGATACTGGAAGGCGAGTTCGGCTTGCAAAGCATCGCGCTTTCTTGATGCGTCAGATACAGCGGCACGTCTCCCACTTCCGTTGCGACGATCGCTTTTCCCATGGCTGCATATTCAGCAACCTTAGTAGGAAATGCGTTGTGAGAAAAAGGATGGTCCGTTGATGGCGATACGACAACGTCGGCCGCAATCAGCATGGAGACGATATCTCGTTCACCTAGATCGCCTGGGAAAATGGCGGAGGAGTCCAGGCCTGCTTCGCTTGCTATGTTACGAGGGTCATCCATATCGTCGGTGATGCGCGGGTTGCCACTGATGAGTAGCTTCACATTACCCGAAGTCTGTTTTCTAAATAGGGCGAATCCCTCGATCAGATCCGCCAATCCCTTGTGACGCCACCATCCACCACCATAGGTAACCAAAAAATCATCTTGCGAGATGGCGAACTTTTTGCGGAACTCTTGTCCCCACTCGCGTTGTGACTGAAACGTAGCTACATCCACCAGCCCAGGTACAATTACTGATTGGACTTTAGGTGCCACATTTTGAACCCAGTTGTTCAAACAACGGGAAATCACAATATTCAAATTCGAAAGCTTGGGTAGCAACCACTCGGCTGCCAGGTGAACCAACTTTCTGGGCAGGTTGGGGGCGTCGGTTGAATGACGGTCGCACAATTCGAACGCCGTCAGTATGCGTTGGGAATTCAAGTTCCTAAACGCTTGTGCCGAATCGATCGTCGTATTGTAAAAGATGACGAAATCAGGTCGCTTTTGTTTTGCCTCGCGACATACATTGCTCCAAAATCGCTGGCGTCCAAAGCTGTTTGGCTTGGACGATGAGGAACCAAGCCGAATATGCTGGAACAAATCGGAATCGTCACCCGAAACGCTTTCGAAATGCGCTGGTGTCCACATCTCAACTCGCACACCATTGTGAGCAAGTCCGTTGGCGATATCGCGTACTCGCCTGGTTCCTGCGCTCAATCCACCAGCGACAGGATACTGCCCTTGATAGACGACCGCGACAGACTTCAGTCCTGGCATGTGTTCGTGAGTGGCTGTCGGATTCACTGTTGCTAGATTTTTCTTGCCGTGAAACTCTGCAGATTTCCAAAAGGAAACCGGCTCATGGTTTCCATCGGACGGCGAGCAAGTGCGATTCTCGATGCAGCGTTGAGCCCTAAAGCAGCGATCATGGATCGAACCATTTTTGCAATTCGCCGCGTTGAACTTCTCTCGTAGGAAAGGTCGGATCGAATTACTTCAAAGCCCGTCTTCTCCAGGAGCTTTTTCAAACCAGGTGCTGAAAATACAAAAAGGTGTTGTGGCGGATCATACCATTGGTTCACTCCTGGCAGCATCTTATCTAGCCAGTCGGCCCCAATTCCTGTATCGAGATGGAGCAATCCATTTGGCTTTAAAACCCGATGGATTGCGCTAAGCGTCTGCTCAGGCGCAGGGAGGTGTTCAATGGTTGCCCACATGGTTACGGTCTCGAAAGAGTTCGAGAAACTCGTCATGTCCTCGACGCGACCCGCAATGGCTGCAATTCCGAGGGTTTTTGTCGCATACTCAATTGCGGTTGTGGACAGATCCACACCCTGTGCATCCAGACCAGCATCGACGCAGTGCTTTACGAAGTAGCCCTTGCCGCAGCCGACATCCAATAGTTTGCCGGAAGAGTGATGTTTTTTTACCAACGCGCACTTGGATGGGAAATCATCAATCATCCGGGATTCGACGTTGTCATACATGCCACCTTCCTGCGCAGACATATGAAACGTTGCGTAGTAATGGCTCAGTTCTTCGTTCGAAGGAGTAGGCGAACAAAACGCTGTTTCGCAGGTTCCGCATCGGTACATTTTGTACTGACCCGCGGAATAGCAAAAAGTTCCCTCCGTGTTGCAGATCGAGCAGTTATGCATAGACAATTTAGTTATGGTGCGTGCTTCGTTGAGTTTGCAAATACTTAGATCAAGCTCGTTCGGCGACGACAAGTTCTTTTGGAATTGCAAGTACTTCGTTGTGATTTAGAACGCCGTTTTGCCATTTGTCCATGTAGGGATCCACCACATCGTAGTCGACCGACTTGAACATTTCGATCACCGCTTCAATCGAAGTTCCCTTTCGGCCGAGCAGCCGGTGATCCAATTCGGAGACTACAACAGGACGATGGGTTTTTAGCGTTTTCAGGGCACCGCGAAAGACAAGATTTTCTGCCCCTTCTACGTCGACCTTGATGATGCCGGGCTTTAGTCCATACTCGTCCACCAAGGCATCGACTGTTTTCGTGGGAACTGTGAGCTGCTTGTGCGTCCAGTCCCTCGCGTTGTTATGCTCGATCGACCCGATCGAGGAATACTCTTCGTGACCTTCGACGAACGATAACGTCAGCTCGCCGATCGCATCGGAAACGGCACCCCTGAAAACGGTCACGTTGGAAAGGTGGTTGTGAGCAATGTTGCGTTCAAGCAGATTGCCAGCGTTAATGGTTGGTTCGCAGGCTAGCACTCTACCACTGCCACAGGAATTAGCGAGTAGATGCGTGAAGAATCCAATGTTCGCACCGATATCGATTGCATCCTTGTCCTTGACAACGAATCGCTTGATAAAGCTGGCCACTTCCGGTTCGTAGATTCCGTATGAGACTAACCGTGCAAACAAGTCTGAGCGTGGATCGATATAAAACTCACCGTCAAACTCCTCTACTTTGAGAAGCAAGGGCCCTACAGCCATGCGCTTGATATTGTTCCATGCGTTTTCTGGAAACAGCGGGTGGCGAAGACCGGTCACGGTTAAAAGCTTGGTGTAAGCTCTTCGAAAAATCGTAGAGGACATTGCTATCTGTAACCTAAATCGAAGGTGTTTGGAGCGTTTTGGTTTTCAGGATACGAATGGTCGAGATGAAAAGCGGCAGTACCAACGTAGACAGAGTGGTGACGGTGACCATCGCAAAGTACTGCCACAATTCCATTCCGCTGCACAATCCAATTGCCGCAATCACGGTGGCTACCGTTCGCAGTGCATAGAGGCTGTAGCTGTATCTCAAGTTTCCAACGACGTGATACAACCAAAAGAGCGACGATTCCGCACAAACAGAAAACAAGTATGTTCCCAAGAAGAACAGGAGGACCGGCGACGCATGGAGAGAAACACTCCACTTGGCATAGACATACGGGCCAGCGAAGTACAACCCGATGGTAGCCAAAAGGCTATAAGTCACTACCAGCAGTGAAAGCCGGCGAAACGCTCGCTTCACCCAGCCGATGTCGCCGATCGCCAAACTATTGGAGATAGCTGGGATGATCGGGGCAATGAGCATGGATATCGGTTGCATCAACGCACCAAGCATCACTAGCAAAGACGCGTACATTGCTGTTTTACTGCTATCGGTATCGAATTTTGCAAGCAACAGCAGTGGGAATTGATTTACTAAGTAGGCGGCGATCCCTGTAACGAGTGTGAACGCAATTCCCTCTCGCAATTCTTTATTTCCAAGCCTCGGCTTCGTCAGCCATTCTTTCCAGTTATCGAGCAGATACAAATGAGATCGGAGAA
This sequence comes from uncultured Pirellula sp., assembly GCA_903920425.1. Taxonomy (GTDB): domain Bacteria; phylum Planctomycetota; class Planctomycetia; order Pirellulales; family Pirellulaceae; genus JBKCUI01. The sequence continues at coordinate 6,957 of CAIXME010000095.1, forward strand.
AGACCGTCGCATTCACTAGCCTTGCGATAAACAGAGGTGCAGATAACGAAAGGGCCAACACCTCGACCGATTTAAAAATCGGTATCGCGAATGAAACCAAAAGAAGCGATAGTAGATTTCCGCAAATCGATACCAAGCTGATCAAGTAGTGTCTCTGAAAACCAACTTGAAATGCTTCGGGAACCGAGAATAGCAAACTCAATACATTGATCGTACCAATGGTTGCAACAAGGAAAGTCGCGCGGTTTCCCCCCAAAAATGCGAGGCTCGGAAAAGCCGATTCTGCAGAGAAGAGAGTCAGCGACAAAAGAAACAGAATTAGCACCAACAGTACATTGCATAGGGTAGACCCGGCGCAATTTCTGAACAGGATTGCTTGCTGATCGCGATCGTGGGTGCTTGCAATACTTGCTACTAGTCGCGGCCCAAAGTTGACAGTGAACAGAATCGGCCAAGCGGCGATCGCCAAAACCGAAGCGTATGCCACATAGGTATCGACCCCCAAGACTCCAATCGCAATCGGGATGGCCGAGAGCTGGATCGAGGCGCCCGTTAGCTTGGACAAGAAACTAACCGACACTCCCCACATGTAGCGCTTTGACCGGAGTGTGGAATCCGTCTGGCTGGTCAACGGTGATGCCAACGGTTTTGCCAACGCAATATTGTTGCGCATCGAGTTGGGTTGACTGGCCATCTGGCTAGCGATTCAACAGTCCGTTGCGTACGAAGACCGCGTCTAATTGAAGTAGTTGGTTCCTCTTTCGGACAGGATGAAGCAGATCCACAAGAGCAAGCCCGTGTTGTTCCGCAAACTGCAAATACTGCCAGAACGCATTCTGGCCTTGGTAGGTTTGAGAAACAATTACCTCGCATACAATCACATCAATGGCAGCTTTTTCAAGCATCTGTCTGGCACCTTGGAGCACCCGCAACTCGGCTCCTTGCACATCGATTTTCAAAATATGGACATGCGAGATTTGTGATTCCTCGCAATAGTTGTCCAGTGTTGTCAGCGTGGCTTCTTTTTGCTCATTCTGACTGCGAACAGCATCGCCCCATAGTTCCTTGGCATTGCCGGAAAGAGGAAGCAAAGAATTCGTGGCGGAAGACTCGTTCACAAAGAACGTCGCCTTGCCTTCGCTGTCTGATAACGCTTTTTGAATACAGGTAACTCGTTCAAGCCCTTGCACAGCCGCTTGCAGGGTCGCAAACGTTTTCCCATCCGGTTCAAAAGAGTGTATCTCAGAATCGGGATAGAGTTTTCGATACTCAATGACGGATTCGCCATAGTGAGCCCCGACGTCGAAAACCATGGGCTTATCGCTTGGGCAAAATCGAGCGATGGTTCCTGGTAGGCTACCAACGACATTCTCCCGCACTAGCGAAAAGCCGAACTTAGCGCATGCGCTTCTCAACAATGTCTTAATCAATTGAAAGACTTTCCGCTGCTGTTCATCAATTCGATTTGTATGATTTCGCTATGCGAGGAATTTAGAAAGACCTTAGCAATCCGCTTGCATGGGTATTGAGGAAGTCCTCATACGTCCCCTCAAGCCCGCATGGCAAATCAATCCTCGGTTGCCAGCCTGTGTTTCGTAGTACCGTCGTGTCGGTCAGCTTGCGAGGGGTGCCGTCCGGTTTGGTGGGATCCGTTAAGATCGTTCCACTGTAGCCAACGGTTCTTGCGACCAATTTGGCTAAGTCCAAAATCGACAAATCTTGACTGGTGCCCACATTGACCCAATCTGGTGGGCTATCCAAATGCAACAAGTGGACCAAGGCGTTCGCCAAATCGTCTACGTGTAAGAATTCGCGTTTGGGAGTGCCTGTTCCCCAGATCGTAACCGCTTCATCGCCGTTTTCTTTGGCTTCGTGAAATCGACGTATCAACGCTGGTAGCACGTGGCTATGCTCCGGATGGTAATTGTCTCCAGGTCCGTACAGATTCGTTGGCATTGCCGAGTGGTACATCACGCCGTACTGCCTGCGGTAGTACTGGCATAGCTTCAAGCCCGTTATCTTCGCTAACGCATACGCTTCGTTGGTCTGCTCCAATTCACTGGTCAGCAAAGCACTTTCCTGGATCGGTTGGGGAGCCATCCGTGGATAAATGCAGGTGCTACCCAAAAACAGAAAACGCTTCACTCCATTTTCGTAGGCCGCTTGAATGGAATTGACCGCCATGCGGACATTGTCTGCCAAGAACTCGACCGGGAACTGGTTGTTGGCGTGGATTCCTCCAACCTTGGCGGATGCAAAAATGACCGCATCGGGGCGCTCCTCGCGAAAGAATGCGCTCACAGACAAATCGTCGGTTAAGTCCAACTCTTTCCGATCTCGCGTCAATACTTGAACGCCCTCATGCTTTTGAAGTTCTCGGCACACGGCGCTGCCGACCATCCCGCGATGGCCTGTAACGAATATTCTTTTGTAGTTGAGCGAGTGCATTAGATACTTGTTTCCAACCAGTTGGGATGCTGAGACGCATGGGATGCGATCTCGTCGAGTATGGAATGGACCGGAGTTTGAGGCTCCCAGTCCCACTGTTTTTTAACTTGTTGAGAGTCCAAGACGACCCATGGAAGATCGAATGGTCGAGGTTTCGGGACACTGCCGATCGCGTGAGCTCCGAACTTGGAATCGCACCATTGGGTCAACTGCCGCAGCGACATCGCAGATGCGATCCCGCCAGACACATTCACGGTACGACTTTTCTCACTAACCTCAGGTTCAACAATTTGTTTCTGTATGAGACTGAGCAGGTCACGCGGGTGCAAGCAATCGCGAACCTGGTGCCCTTGTCCATCAAAGCCAATGTATGATAGTGCCTTGCGACGCAAATGCGAATTGATCCAAAATGCGAATATACCCTGATCGGGTCTGCCGAACTGTCCAGCACCTGCGAGAACGCCACAACGGTTGATCCAAACCGGAAAGTCAAACGTTGCCCCGTATTCTAGCGCGAGAGCTTCAGAAGCCAACTTGCTGGCTCCATACAACGAGATCGGGGATCCGGTGGAAAAGGACTCGTCAATGCCGTTCTTGCTAACACCGATGGGCAACTTGGAGGCTGTGTCAATTCGGTAGGCGCCGTCGACAGGAGTTACGGGCAGTGATGCGAGCGGAGCAATCGCGTAGACGCGACTGGTGCTCAATAAAATAAAGCCAGCTTTCAGCGTCTTGCAGCGTTCCAGAAGATTGATGGTTCCATAGAGATTGTGCTCCATCAACTGACGCGAACTGGTTTTCCCATCCGCACCAGCCAGGACACTTGGGTTGGCCGCCGCATCGATCAACCAGTCGAACGGTGGGAGTGCATCGACATCGCTCTGGCTACGCAAATCCCCATGCACAACCTCGATACCATGATGTTTGAAATGCGCTAGATTCGACTCCGAGCCCCTTCGGACCAAGTTGTCGATACCGCTGACTTTCCATGGCAGTCCAGACTCGACGATTGCGTTGGCAATGGTGGAGCCAACAAATCCGCAAATCCCAGTAATCAATATTCGCATGGTCATTGTATTGCTTGCAGACTAACTAACCGCACGATGCCTATACGGCGGTGCGATTTTTCCATGCATTTACGATTTGCTCGATGGTGCTCGTTAGCGAATGCGTGATGTCCCAATTCGGATAGTCCGATCGCATTTTACGCAAGTCGCTATAGTAACAAATGTGGTCGCCGATGCGATTCTCATCGACATAGGAATAGACCTGAGCTTTTCCGGTAAAGGACTCGGCGATCTTGAATGCCTCGAGGATGGAACAACTGTTGTCTTTCCCGCCTCCGAGATTGTACACCTCAGCACACTTGGGAGAGTCTATAAACGCCGCCATGAACTTGGCAACGTCTTCGGAATGGATGTTGTCGCGAACTTGTTTGCCCTTATAACCAAAGACACGATACTCGCGACCTTCTAGATTGCACTTTACCAAGTAACTCAAGAATCCGTGTAGCTCGACCCCAGAGTGATTGGGACCTGTCAAGCAGCCTCCACGCAAGCAGCATGTTGGCATGTTAAAGTACCGTCCATATTCTTGCACCACGATGTCGGCTGCAACTTTCGAAGCACCAAACAGCGAATGCTTGGACTGGTCGATCGAAAAGCTTTCAGCAATTCCATGTTCGTACGCTGGGTCGGCGTAATCCCAACGTGTTTCCAATTCCTGGAGTGCAATCGTGTTTGGGCGGTCGCCATAAACCTTGTTGGTAGACATATGCACAAATGGGGATTCAGGACATGCCTGCCGAACGGCTTCCAGCAAGTTAAACGTCCCGACGGCATTGGTATCAAAATCGTCAAAAGGAATCGCGGCAGCCCGATCGTGGCTAGGTTGGGCGGCGGTGTGAACGATTGCATCCGGTCGAATCGTACGGACGAGTTCTAGAATGCCCTCTCGGTTGCGTATGTCGACTTCATGATGCTCGTAGTTTGCAATCTGTTGCTCGAGTCTCGATTGGTTCCAGCGTGTGTCCCCTTGAGGGCCAAAGAAAACGGCGCGTTGGTTATTGTCCAGGCCATGAATCTTCCAGCCCTTGGTAGCAAAGTGGCTGCAAACCTCGGATCCAATTAAGCCAGAAGAGCCGGTGACGAGAAGTGATTTCATAGTTTTATGTTTGGGCGAAAAGGAAGTGCTCTAATTGTTGCCTTGTGCAAGTCGATGCATGTCGTAGTCGACCATGATGCGAACAAGATCATGCATGTGTGTCTGTGCTTTCCATCCGAGAACCCGTTCCGCTTTTCTCGGATCGCCTAAAAGCGACTCCGCATCCGCGGGACGGATGAACCGTTTGTCGAATTGGACGTGGTCTAACCAATTGAGTCCAACATGGTCAAACGCGGCTTGGAGAAAGTCTCGCACGGTATAGCTGGTTCCAGTGGCCAAGACGTAGTCGTCGGGTTGGTCATGCTGGAGAATCCTCCACATAGCCTCGGCGTACTCTTTGGCGTAGCCCCAGTCCCGAGCGGAATCGATGGACCCTAATGTTAAATATTCTTGCAAGCCAAGCTTGATGCGTGCCGCAGCTAGTGTGATCTTTCGTGTTACGAAGTTTTCTGCGCGACGAGGGCTTTCGTGGTTGTAGCAAATCGCATTGCAAAAGAATAATCCATGCGACTCACGGTACACTTTCACCATCTGAGTTGCGAACGCTTTCGCGCACCCATAAGGTGAGTTCGGGTTTTGTGGAGTTGTTTCATCTTGCGGCACCACCGTTGGAGTTCCAAAAATCTCCCGACTGCTCGCATGCAGAAACTTGGGGCGATTCGGCTGGTCTCGTAGGATCTCCATGATTCGGAGCGTGCCCATCGCCGTCAAGTCGCACGTGCTTTCTGGAATCTCAAAACTGAGTCCCACGTGCGATTGACCTGCCAGATGGTAAAATTCGATGGGTTGTATCTGCGTAATGATCCGCCGGATGGAGGTTGTGTCCGATAGATCGGCGTAGTGCAAAAATAGACGCTTGCCATACACGTCGGGATTGCTGTACTGGACCTGCAGTCGAGGCCGGTCCAAGGTGCTGCTGCGACGGACAATGCCATGCACGGTGTAACCCTTTTCGAGCAGATGCTCGCATAGGTACGAACCGTCTTGACCGGTGATCCCGGTTATCATTGCAGCTGGCAAAGCGGTTTAAATTCTGTGTGGCTGGATGTAATAAGGGCGCACTTCGTTCCTCTCGGTGACAGTTTTTGGCTATCCCAATTCAAAACGAGGCGAAGTACGGTTGGCTCAACTTACGTCAAGAACCCCAAGATTAAACGGGGTATGGCGTTCGGTAAAGTTTGAAGCGGGCTAAAAACACTCCTCAAGAGAATAGGACTGATACAATCGTCAAGATTCCTACTCGAGTTCGGCTGCCCACAACTGCCTAACGATGAAAGCAGCCGTCTTTAGGGAAAGCTAGTCCCCTTTGCCTCGCCATAATGGGAGCTCACAGCAGGGTGGTGAGCGAATTTCACTCAGTGAGTGACAATTGAAACGGTTGTAGGGGCGGCCTGCAAAAGAATATTAAGTTTGCGCTAGGGATTTAGTTCAGATGCGCAATCAGGAGCGACTCAGCCTACACGCTTGGCTGATCTTTGGCCGGCTTCTTTTTCTTGGCCTTCGTCCTCGGCTTTAGGATGGGTGTGAGCTCGTCGACGAAGTCCTGAGCATCGCTAAAGCTGCGATAGACGCTCGCAAATCGCACGAACGCCACTTGATCGAAGTCACGCAAGAATTCCATGCAGAGTTTGCCAATCTCTTCGCTGGTAACTTCTTTCTCGTAGTTGTCTAAGATGTGCGATTCAATCTCGGCTGCGAGTTTTTCAACGGCTTCGACACTTACCGTGCGTTTCCAGCATGCTGCCCTCAGGCCTCGCTCGATTTTTGCTCGACTAAAGTCTTGCTGCGTGCCGTCTCGCTTGCGAACTTGCAACAAGCCCTCGACGCGCTCATAAGTAGTGAATCGGCGGCGGCAGTGATTGCAGAAACGTCGGCGTCGAATGGCTTTACCATCATCGACAATTCGAGAGTCGCGAACACCATCGTTATCGCTGTAGCAGTAGGGGCAACGCATGAAGGACTTTACGACTCAACGAGTATCCAAAATCACCAACGGGAGTTCCGCAGATTTTCGCAGGCTCGAAGAGTTTATTCAAGTCGCTGTGCACTGCTTATGTCAGGAAATGCAGTCCGATACATGTCTTTTCCCTCCGGTCAAACATGGGGAACCTTGCTCGATTCCGAGATGCAAAAATGCGAGTATCGCACAAAATGCAGGGGACGATTACAATCGACCGTCAACAACCGTGTATCCATGTCATCAACATTGATGGCATTCGCGATCTTAGCGATAACCCAATTTGCAATCAAACAGAGGAACCAACAACGTGTCGGATTCTGAAAGCGTTTCGCCCGCTCAGCCTGCCCCATCTCGCTCTCCATCAGCGTTCCTTTGGCTGATGCTGGCCGGGCTTTTCATGGTTGCTGGAACGTGCGGGCTTTTGTTCATCGGTAGGGAAAAGGCCAGAATTATCGGTCAAACCATCACGGAACTGGATCTGCAGCCCTTAATGAACACGGACAAACCGATAACGCCCGAGATGATGACCGGCAAGGTCGTCGTCCTGCATTTCTGGGGCTTTTGGTGTGGACCTTGTGCGTTGGAGTACCCGTCGTTTGCGAAAGTCCAACGGGCATTCAAGGGGGACGAAAGCGTTTTGTTTCTCAGTGTCTCATGCAGCGATAAACCGAATGACACCGACGAGTCTCTTGGGTTCTACACCAAAAAGTTCTTGGACCTTTACGGAGGTGAAGAGTTTCCTATCTACTCGGATCCGGTCGAATACTCGCGTGCACAGCTCAGCAAATTGATGACAACCGGTGGATTCTCGTACCCGACTACTCTGGTTCTGGATGGTCAAGGAAAAGTGACCGACATTTGGCGTGACGCCGTTACCGAGAAAACCTTGGCGAGCGCAATCGAAAAGGCGAAACTCGCGAAGCCTTAATCTTAGTGCACGATTCCATTTCGCACGCTCCGCCGACTGGATCCGTGGACTCGCTCAATAACGCTGACTAACAAGGTTCTAAATGACGGGCAAACATAAGCCGAAGATTGCAATTACCATTGGTGACCCAACTGGGATCGGACCTGAGGTGATCGTCAAGGCTGTTGCGAGCGGAGCACTTGCGGGGCATTGCGATCTAATGGTGATCGGCCGACCTGCTATTCTGGAACATGCAGCCCGACTGTCCGGCTTAACGCTCGACGTCATACCGATAGAATCGCTAGCCCAATGGAGCGAGCATAAAAGCCGACTGGATCCTATTGCAGAGTCCCGAAAACTGTATTGCTTAGTAGCGGGACATAAGGACGCTGATTTGGCGATTTCGCCCGTGGTAGATTCGCGTGGCGGCCAGCTGGCCTATGACAGTTTGTTGCTAGCTACGAAATTGGCATTGGATGGCGAGATCGATGCTATTGTTACAGCTCCTTTGCATAAAGTCGCACTGCAACGAGCGGGGCATGATTGGCCTGGTCATACGGAACTTCTCGCCCATCTTTGTGGTGTGCAAGAACACGCGATGATGCTGTATCTACCTCCCGGCAGACCGCGACATGGTGGGCATGCCGGTATTGGCGTTGTCCATGTTACGTTGCATATGGCGTTGCGCGATGTGTTTCATAACCTCACCACCCAAGCGGTTTTGGAAAAGATCCGTTTAGCGCACATCTCGTTGACTTCGATCCGACGATCGATGGCCCTGGAGGGGCCAGCGCGTATTGCTGTTGCGGCATTGAACCCTCACGGTGGCGAAGGGGGCCGCTTCGGTGACGAAGAGACGACCATCATCGAGCCGGCGGTGTTGATCGCAAAAAAAGAAGGGATCGACGTTTCTGGCCCTTTCCCGGTTGATACGTTGATGCCCAAAGCAGTTGATGGTGGATTCGATGCAGTGGTCGCCATGTACCACGATCAAGGCCACATTGCACTGAAGCTGTTGGACATGTTTGATGCGGTCAACATCACCTTGGGATTGCCGATCCTGCGAACAAGCGTTGCGCACGGGACAGCCCACGATATCGCTTGGCAAAACAAAGCCGAAGCATCTGGAATGGTGCAAGCTGTTTTGACCGCTTCTCGATTGGCTGTGACTCGCACGAGCTGAAGTCCTGGTGGACGCGATACATTGGAAACGTAGCGATCGTTTCGATTGTAACGATTGTTCATGATTCGGCCTCGTTGTGGTGATTACGGCAACGCAGGCGACTGATCAAGAAAAACACAGGGCGTAAAAAGGACGGCAAAAAACGGCGCTAAATTTTGCTGACACCAGCGTGTTCAGCAACCTATCCTTCTGCTTAAACGATTCTCGCTTACAGCACTTCCACTTACATCCCTAACAACTTCGTATGCGGCTTCCAAAACTAATTGAGAGACTTCGCCACCAATTGTCTGACGCAAGCGATCGGCACGTCTCTTGTTTGGCGATGCTGCTGTGCGATCGAGATCCTGGACTCAAATGCCTCGATGCGCAAAACGAGTTCTTGGGGCTTCTGGATGAAATTCAATTAAAACTACACAGCATTGATGATCAGCATGCTGCCGTTGCAGCCGAGCTTGATCAACTTGCTCTCTCGCAGCCATGCGAGTTTGAACCAAAGCACGTTTGGACACTCATTCGCGCTATCAAGGTTCAAAGTCAGTTTGTAGACATTTTGACGGGTGCTCGCGCAGAACACGTCGTTTAAAGAACCAGTAACGACGATGCTTACTTGAAAATGTGTCGTCGTTCTCAGTTTATTCTGCGACGGAACAGGAGCGCGACTAAGTCAAAAATCGGCGACGCCGCCACGACTAAAAACGCCATCAAGAAATAGATATTGGATTCGGTCCACTGCTTCTCTGGCAGAATCGCTACGGCCCCCAACAACCCGAGTCCCGCGATTAGGAATAGTTCAAACCGGTAAGGTCGCTGCCATACCGAATACCACAACAATAAAGTCCAGAACGCCAGAATCGCACCGACCATCCCCATGGCAAGGTAGCCGAATAGGGCCAGGAGGCAGGCAAGGACGATATAGTAGATCTTGATCGTTGGGAATTTCATTCCAGCAAAGATAAGGGAATCGGACATGCACCGGAATGGGTGCGTCAATTTTCGTACTCGATCCCCATCAGGAACCTACGATTGCAACCGCATTCCGGAAAGGTTAGCGGCAGCATTTCGACCCAATATCCTACCATTCCTGTTTGACGGGGATGGCAAGAAACACAATAGCCCCAAGCACCAGACCGCATGCAACCGCCGCGATGATTGCTCGTGTCCATGGATTCGTGAGCCTGCCGATACATAAATCGATCGCCCCAACGACGGTGGGCAAACCAAGTACGATTCCTAGCAACCAATTGGGTACGGCTGGGGTCTCGAAAAAGCGGCTAACGACCAGGCAAGAAACTGCCATGATTCCCAAAGGCACCACGATCGTCGAAAGTTGCCATCCAAAAAACAATTTGGCGCTTGAGCCCTTTACCAAGGATACTACTGACGCGCCAAAGCAAACCCCAATGCCGGTGAGCACCCACTCCCCAAGACTTCCGTACGCTTGGAGGATCAACGCCGCAACGCAACCGAGTTGCGCCAAGGTGATCAACGGTACCCAGCGTGAACCGCCAGAACGGGCGATGGCATTGATGGACATGGTATTCCAAATTGTTGCGACGACACCCATCGCAAGCCACCACTGCAGCTTGGACGACTGGTCTTGCCACAAAGCACCCTCGTTCAAACAAACATAAAGGATGAATGCCGTGAGCGATGAAGTGACCGTGAGTGCGTGGGCTGCATAATGGACGGGGATAGAAAAAATGGACCTGAACACCGCGAAGATGAGCATCGCGGATGGGATCATCCAAACCATCCAGTTCCATTGGTACTTCGGACGCCACTGCAGCCAAAGAGCAGGCTTCGCAAGAACACCGTCATGCCATAGCTCTGCAGCTACCATACCCAATGCGCAAAGAAAGGCACCGAGTATTGTCTGGAACCAAACACCTTTTACTGGTTCGTCGTCATACCACTCTTCGCCTTGATCGGTTGTCGACAATAGATAGCATCC
>CAIXME010000096.1 GCA_903920425.1 uncultured Pirellula sp.
CCGTCTACCAAGACCTTGTGCGTCGCTCCAAGCGTGACCCGATCCACTTGCTCACCCAACGCGCTTACGAGTATCGTAGCCCAGAAATTGGTAATACATCGCTCGCTTTGGTGGTTCTCCTTTAACCAAGTGATTGCCAGTTGCGACCCCATCTCTGGCGTCATCTTTAGCCGTTGCAGTTTCGACAACCCCCATGCGACACGCGCTCTGTCGACCATGCCCAACTGAGGCCAACGGAGTATCAGGCCAGCCAAATGAAATGGTGCAGGAAATGGCCAAGCGGAAACATCCAATTTCGCGCCGGAAGCGTCTACAAAATGCAGTGTCGATTGTTCTGTCCAACACGACTGTTGTTGGGTATCCGCAATCCATTGTTGGAGGGCTGTGCAGCATACCATCCCAACATGCTGACAATAATCGACCGATTGCCCTGATTCGCTGTCAGTAAAGGATCCCACCCGCCCTCCTAGGCGATTCTTTGCCTCGAAGAGTGACACTTTACAACCATGTCTGGCGAGGTGCATGGCCACATTGATGCCTGCTAGCCCAGCCCCAGCAACGGCAACGCGAGGGCCATCCGTTGGCCATGGGCTCGGCAGGGACATCGCATCCATTGGGAGATCGTCAGTACCGTGCAGTTTGCTGTTCGCGATGGATTGGGTCTGTTGCCGGAACAGTTTTGAAAACGCGGGAGTAAAAAAATGCTTTGACGCTAGAAGCAGCTTTTCCCCCGTACTCACCCTAGCTCGAGTTTGCCAAATGCGACCTGGATTGGATTCCAACTGCTCTAACAGTCGCCTATACGTATGCCACATGAGCGAAAACATGCGCTGTCCGTCTAGCCCAATTCCAGTCGTTACGTGCCAGCCGTTTTCGAAGAGCGCTTTTGCTCTCTCAAACTGAATACGCAACAATCCACGCCAATCTCCGACGGTATCCAGTTCCCGCTCCGATGTCCCTGCCCGTAATTGCAACCAACGATCTTGGTCGATTCCGAATCGTGCCAGCTCATCCGCAGGAAGATAGATTCGCCCACGTTGCGAGTCTTCTGCCAGATCCCTCAAAATATTCGTCATCTGAAAAGCTACGCCACAATCCATTGCAGCGCGATGCACCGATGCGGTTGTCTCGCAACCTGGGTTTTTTGACCAAATGGCTAAACATGCAAGTCCAACACTGGAGGCAACGCGATGACAATAAAGTCGCGTCTGATCCCAATTTTCAAATGTCGTTCCATCGACCATGTCCATGTTTACCCCCCGCACGATATCATGCAAACATTCAAGGGGGATCGCGTACTTGCGTACCGTGTCCTCCAGCGCAGGACGCAATCGCATTAGACTCTCTGAGTCGTTCCGCATCCGATCGTCGTTGAGTTGTCCAGGATTGTCATTCGAAAGAGATTCGACCCAGTCATGCCAAAATTTCGCATCCCACGATCGCTTGCTCTGGCTTGTCCCGCCGGTAATCGGATGCTGTGGCAACGCCTCCTCTACCAAGTCGTCGGTTGCGTCGTCTGCCAGGCGTGCGAAGGCATACAAGGCCAACATCGCATTGCGTCGATCCCGGCCAAGCAGAGAAAAGGAACGGTAGAAATTCGATCCACTCCCTTTAGCGATCGACTCACAGCATGCAAAAGACTCGGCTAATGCCATTATGGATGGTCGGTTTCCTACAAGTGAAGATGGAATGTTCATATCGCTTTGCGTGGCGAAACTATGGCGCGAGCAAGCAAGGCGATTTTCTGGAACTTGGTAACTTCGATCGGCGAAGTCCAAACATCGAAGCCGGATTTTTCTATGTTGTTCAAAATGGTCAAGCCACCACGTGCAAAAAGCTGGATATCCCGCGCCAGCCAAAGTGGCGTTAAGGTCACCAATGGTAGGCCTGCGATCAAGTGGCTGCGGGCGTTGGCCACCCAAGATCGCAATGCTCCTCGCATTGAATCGGTTACGTTACCTGAGAGTATCTCGCTTTCCGTTACCCCTTGCTCCGCCCAACGCTGCTCTGGCAAATAAATGCGACCTCGTTTTGCATCGCTCCCAATGTCTTGGCAGAAATTCGCAATTTGAAGACCAGTACAAATCGAATCGCTCAACGAAAACGCTTGCTCTGTTCTCGTATCGGACAAGCACAAAAGAAGCCTACCAACCGGATTGGCGCTCCCGCGACAGTATTCGAGGAGACTGGCATCGTTCGCATACCGGTTGACTGTTTGGTCCTGTACAAACGCATCGAGCAAGTGTTCAAAAGGCTCTCGCGGCAATGAGTGCCTTGTGATGGTATTTTTGAGCGCGACAAAAACGGGATGGGACGACTGGGATTCAAAGCAACGTGATAACTCTTCTCGCCACCATTGCAACAAAAACAAGGAATCGTTAGCGTCCTCTAATTGGTCCGCTAAATCGTCCGACCAGCGGCAGTAAGCGTAGATGGTGAACAAATCCTGGCGAAGTGCCGGTGGAACAAGAAAGCTTGCAACTGAAAAGTTCTCGTAATGACGTTTCGCTAACGATTTGCAATACCGTTGCGATTCGAGAAGGCTCAACGGCGCATATTCTACGCCCGGTCCAAAACGCGATAAATCGTCCAGAACGATGTTTTGGCCGGCTCTCTTTGGCAGATTGGCGATGGTCGTGGCTTCAAGTGGGGGTGACATGCCGCTATCATATCGTGAAATCAAGTATTATTCCTAAAGCACTCATCGTCCCATGAAAATTATTCTTGCTGCACCGCGTGGCTTCTGCGCCGGAGTCAACATGGCTGTTCAAAGCCTGGAACTGGCTCTTCGTCATTTTGGGCCCCCCATTTATGTCTACCACGAAATCGTCCACAACCAGCATGTGGTGCAATCGTTTCAAGGTAAAGGGGCGGTCTTTGTCAACTTCCTAGAGGAGATCCCAGAGGATTCTACCGTCTTGTTCTCTGCCCACGGGGTTTCACCGGAAATTCGGCGTGTCGCAAAGGATCGCCGACTCAACGCCATCGATGCAACGTGCCCTCTCGTAACCAAAGTGCACCTAGAAGCCATCAAGTTCGCGAAAGAACACTACACCATCATTTTGATCGGTCACGAGGGGCATGATGAAGTGATCGGAACGATGGGAGAAGCGCCCGAAGCAATCGTTCTGGTCGAAGACGAAGCGTCTGTGGACAAGCTCCACTTCGAACCAGCGACCAAACTCGCTTATTTGACTCAAACAACACTCAGCGTCGACGATGCCAATAGAATCATCAATCGACTCAAAGAACGATTCCCATGGATCATTGGCCCTCCCAAGGAAGATATTTGTTACGCAACACAGAACAGGCAGGAGGCAGTTCGGCTCCTGTGCGAGAAAGCAGACGCGGTCATCGTGCTGGGTAGTCAGAATAGCAGCAACTCCCAGCGACTTCGGGAGCTCGCGCAAGAATCCAACCGGCCTGCTTACTTGATCGATGGCCCCCAGGATTTGATCAAGGAGAACTTCGACGGCCTCGACACGATCCTCATCACAGCAGGTGCCAGCGCTCCCGAGTTGGTCGTCCAGAATACGATCCAATGGCTCAAGGATCATTTTGACGCAGTCGTAGAAGAACAGATCGTTCGCAAAGAAGAGGTTTATTTCCCTTTGCCCAAGGCGTTGCGTGCTCTCAACGTTGTAACATGAGCGATGACGTAATCGACAGCCCGAGTTCGGACAGCGATCGCATAGCGGATGAACTAGCTCGTGCTAATCCGATGCTTGCAAGGTCTTTGTGTCTTGTCTGCGCAAGTCACCGAACGATCGTGTCAGGTAAGGGGTCTGTATTCCTCCTCTGCCAATCTCCATCGGTCCCTAAGCAATGGCCGAAGTACCCACCGCAACCCGTTCAGCAATGCCGCTACTTTCTCCCAAAAGCCTAGAGTAACAATGGGCTGCAGCAGACCGTGGTTTAGAGGTTGTTCGTATCGGTTTTTTGGGGATGGAATGGATGGCCCGTTTTTAATATCGGGCCTGGCGACCCGAGCTACCTTGGTGGCGGACGTCGTTCCTGTATCCTGAATGGATAAAAGCTTGTAGCTGATCTACCTCTGGTTCGGCCCTCGGTTCTGTATCCTGAAAGGATCAAAGCCTGTAGCCGGTGGTTGAGCGCAGCGACACCACCGGAATGATCGCCCATTGGTTTTATGCATCCTGAAGGGATGCCACCAACAGCGAATATCTCGGTTTGTCTCATTCGTCATATTGAGGGTTCAATGCGATCTATGACGATCCAAGTCCAAACCTACGGCTTCGCGTCTACTTTTTCTGGATACAACCAAATGGCAACTTTATATGGCCAGGGATGCGTCCAAGGATTCGGCCATGGTATCGTCGCTGAGAATACACTGATCAAAAGGCATGCGGCCACCAAACCTCGCATGCGCTTGGAACCAGCCGCGCGCTCAATGGCTGGCACGCTAAGCCAAATCCAGGCCGGTACCAACCAAAAGACCCATCGGAATCCGCTGCACACGCCCGCATAATTGCGGTCTTCTACGTCCCTACTGGCATAGAATACAAAGCATGCAATCGACGTCGCTACCAACGCCAACGCAATCGCAGAATCCGACATCGCAAATCTTCGAAGCCCTTCCGTACTCGTCAATGTCAACCGCTCGCTTCGTCGTATCCAAAGCACTGCACCGACGATACTCAGAATCCAGACGGGAGTTACGGAAAATATCCCGTGATGCCCTACCATAAAATGCACTATGTACAGCAAACGGTTCTCTTCGCCTAAGTCGACTCCCTTTTTGTTTCCAGGCAACCAATACGATTTCGGGAAATCATACCAATCGTCCCAATGATACACTCCCCAATTCGTCTCCAACCCTTTTATTGCAACGCGTTGTCCTACCGTATCGTCGATGAATTGCTGAACACCCGTCAAGCGTGCAGTGGTCGTTTTGAGCTGATCCGTAAACTGATAGCCATTCTTGTTGGCAAGTTCTCGCACATCGTCGGTGCTGGGCGATTCTGAGTCGGCGCTGCGAGGAATGTTCCCAATAAGAGCTCCCACACCACGATGGGAATAGGGAGGCCGCAAATCTCCATGGGCCCAGTAATTCGTCGCCAAGAACGCAACGGCAATCGATGCCGTTCCAATACCATACCCGATCAGAAACTTGCGAACATCGATCAGCGCCAGGATTGCACCTAACGCCACTGCCCAAGCGAGCGCCGGAAGTTCGCAAGCAACCGTCAGTCCCGCACAAAGACCACATGCAATCCAAGTCAACCAGTTTTGACTGTTACCACTGATAGCCGCTTTTCTAATGGCCCAAGCCAATGTCAGACTCAATGTAAAAAACAACGCACCATGCAGATGGTTGTTCAGCGTTGCCGCAAACGTTGTTAAAAACGTCCCCCATAAGCCGATGTTCAACAAGATGAACCGAGACCAATAATCCGCGACATTGGTCAACAGCCAACGATGAAGCCAAATCCACCACAATGCCAATGGAATAATGTTGACAACAACCATCACCGTTCTACCGATGAGGAACGGCTCCTCCGTGAGCTTCTTTCCTGTAATCATCGTAATTGGCTTGCAGACCAAGGCGTACATTGCGGTCAACAGCGGCGGCTTGCTCGAATAGTAGTGCTCTGCACCATCTGCCCCACGGTGTCGCACCATATCAATCGTGTTCCAGATCTTGGATTTTCCTTTGCTATCCAAGATTTCAATCACTCGGTCAATTTCCCATGCGCCGTCTTCGGTCAATGCGGCTACCGCAGTCCAACGTGAGCGATCGTTTGCACTGAGGAATGGTAGCTCTCCATGAGCAGCCGTCATCCCAAGAACTCGAGCAATCTGGACGACAATGGCGATGCCGATCAATAGCCAAGCAAAGTTGCGATACATCCATTCGATGTTGGCGTTTGACGTAGAGGAATCCGAACTAGCCTGGCTCATACCGATTCCTCATGAGGATTGGTCTTTTCCGAGATAGAAAACGGGGTGATGCGGTTACCTGAATTCGCAACAACGAGTTCCGCTAAAAGCCCTACTCCAATGATTTGAAGCCCAACTACGAAAAGCACGATAGCCAAATAAAACATAGGACGCTCATGGAGATGAACATCCGCCACGCTCGACAGCATTCGCGAGCCAAACCATGCCGCAATCAACGCCAATAAAATCAGTCCTCCCAGACTGCAACTCGCAAGCCCTAACCCACCCAACAAATGCTGTGGACGATATCGAAATCGGGTCAAGAATACGACTGTGAACAGATCCAAAAATCCTTTGAGTATTCGAGAAACACCGTATTTGGAAACGCCGTGCAACCTCGGATGATGCTGGACGGCAATCTCTGCTACACGGAATCCACGCGAAGCAGCAAGCACCGGAATAAAACGGTGCATCTCTCCATACATCATGAACTCGCCAAGCACCTCACGGCGGTACGCTTTCAGGCCACAATTGAAATCGTGAAGATTCAATTTCGTGAACCAACGAAGTATCCCGTTGAAGACGAGGGACGGC
>CAIXME010000097.1 GCA_903920425.1 uncultured Pirellula sp.
CGTCAGCTAACTTTACTCTAAGGTTTTTCTTATTCATACGCTTTCATTTTTTCTTAGACGTTGATTTTCGAGCAGTCGTAGTAAGAGATTTTAACACAGCTTCCCAAGCTTCATACTCTCCGACCTTCTTTGCGTCGACTCCTCCTTGATTGTTCCCTCGAGTTGTACGGCTCTTGCGCCGTACCAAGAAAAGCCTTGAAAAGCAATTCAACTGGACGACGAACCACAGTTCCGTCGTTAATGCCAGTCTGCATTTCCAAAGCGATGGATGTATGGCCGTATCCTCTCGATTGAGCTGCTTGAAGGCTAGTCTGAGCAAGCGTTTTCTCTATGCCATTATTGGGGAGAACATCAGGGGCCACCCAGCTGAATGCATCTAACAGAAGTTGCTAGCAGTTTGCCCTTGTTTCATTCTGGCGTCGATGAATCAAGAGTGTTCTGTCCCTTCGCGAGCAATCCAATGCCACTTCTCGTGTCATCAGCGCACGATTGAACCCAGTTGCCGATCTTGCCGTGTCGTGAGAATGTAACTTGCCCTGAAGGACGCTTAAGCCGGGGCTGGTAGTGGTGAGTTACTGGTGCGATAGCGACTTGTACCACGACGGATGGATTCGTTGGCCAACGTCTCTGGCGTACCGGCTACTCTTTTAAAGATCTTTCCGAAACGTTGGATCAAATCGCACCACAGCTCGCTTGATAGTCCTATTCGTTCCAAGACTGGAGCGACTTCGTTGGGAATGCGGCCGCGTTTATGGTCACGTCGTAGTTGTCGACCTGTCCAATCAATCAACTTCAAATAGGCCTCGAAGCTCATGGCAAGAAACCCTTTGTCGCTCGCGCGGCAGCCTGTTCAAAGGATTTGCCAGAGAGAGGGTCTTGTCCACATAGCCATGTACGACGCACTGTTCTCCGAACACAGTGAAACACCATAACTTCGTTCGGGTCAAAGACATCTCGACGATTCATCCGGGCCATGATGAACACCTTCTCGCTAAGGAACGACGATAGAGTTTAGTGAGACTTTTTGACAACGCCAAAACACTCGCCAACAATCTAGATAGGTGGCCCCTTTAGTTGTTAGGGTAGCAGCAAGGTTGGGTGAGAGTGCGTCAACGATTCCTCATGATCCTTGACCGGCCTGAGACAATATCCACGCTTGCCTTTGTGGGAAAAAAATGGTATTTTTTCCCACAAAAGGAGAGTTTTGGACATGTCGCAAAGTGTTGAAAGCAAAGTGGTTGCGAGAATTTACGGCCACGGGAGGGGTTGGGCGTTTTCCCCAATCGACTTTCAAGACCTCGGACGTGTCGACATGGCGTTGATGCGGCTGACAGAGAACGGCAGAATCCGCAGGGTGATTCGCGGCATTTACGACTATCCCAGGTTCAGCGATCTATTGCAGCAAAACCTTTCTCCAGACATCCATCAGGTCGCAATGGCCATTGCCAGAAAGTTCGGGTGGAGGATCCAACCCGATGGTACGTCAGCGATGAATTTGATAGGGTTAACCACCCAAGTGCCAAGTCAGTTTATGTTTACGTCGGATGGTCCTGATCGAAAATACAAAATAGATAAAACATCCCTTGAGTTCCGACACACGGCGTTGAAAGAGATCGGGTTTCGAATCCCTGAGAGTGGCATCATCGTTCACGCTCTCAAGGTTGTCGGCCAAGATCGAATATCGCCAGAAACCATCGACAAAATTCGGTCTTGGCTCCCTGAAGATAAACGTAGCAAAGTCCTAAAAGATACAGACCGTGTCACGGGCTGGGTGTTTGCCGCCATTCAAAAGATCTGCAAAGAGAGCCAGCATGGATAGTTTCGCTAATCTATCAGCACGTGAACGAAGTGAGGTGCTTGAAGAGGCTGCGTCTCAACGAGGGTTGCACCCTGCCATCATGGAAAAGGACTTCTGGGTTTGCTGGATATTGATGAAGCTTTTCGATGACGGAGTGCTCTCGAAACATCTCGTATTCAAGGGGGGAACATCGCTTTCTAAAGCGCATCACTTGATCGAACGATTTTCCGAGGATATTGATCTCGTTCTTGATTGGGGCTTACTTGGCTATGGCGTGAACGGCGTCGATCCGTGGCAGAGCAAGCCGTCGAACAGTCAGCTCGACCGGTTCAACAAAGAGTTTAATGAACAAGCGGACCGCTACATCAAGAGTGTATTGGTACCGCAAATCGCTAGCGCGGTGGCTTCCTGTCCTCGTGTGCTCATTGGTGCGTCAAAGACCGAACCGCAAGTGGTTGAGGTACAGTATCCAGCGGGATTTAAGCTCAATGCGATCCGTCCACAGGTCAAACTCGAAATTGGCCCCTTAGCATCATGGGTTCCTTCTGCGAGCTATTTTATCCGCCCTTATGTCGCGGAGTTATTCCCTCAGCTATTTACGCGTCCGGTTTGCAAGGTCACGGCCATTACTGCTGAGCGAACATTTTGGGAAAAAGCAACCATACTTCATCAACAATTTCATCGAACAACAACGATGCCATCGGGCTATTCACGACATTACTACGATATGGTGATGCTTGCCAGCAGTTCCGTCAAATCGAATGCTCTGGGTAACTTGAAGCTATTGCGGGACGTCGTGGAATTTAAGCAGAGATTCTATCGTTCAGGATGGGCGCGTTACGACCTCGCGACGCCAGGGACGTTTCGACTCCTGCCCAACGATGTAGGGGAAAAACCGCTCCGAGATGATTACCGCGCAATGCGGCCTATGTTCTTTTCTGAACCTCCAAGTTGGAACGCGATTTTGGAATCGCTCGCGAAGTTGGAGAATGAAGTTAACTCCTTGTGAACACAGCGGCGTCGATCCCAACGTCGAGCATGCCGCACACAACGTCGAGCATGGAAACAGGCCAGTTCGAGGCCCAATAGTGGGCCACTAGAGCCCCAGGTGGGTATCGTCATATTGGGGATCCGCCCACGAAAAAAAGTAACTCGCAACGACGACTCACAATTCGCAAAACTCGTGAATGATCCAACAAAAGGTATCCGGGATCGTACTCGTACATCGACATCAATTTGACGTCTACAAATCGTTCAACAGCCAGCCACCAGGCGTACGCGCCTATTGGCACTAACACGAAGCGCAAGCTAGTGGCAGCAACTCACCGCACGCTAGTGGCAGCAACTCACCGCTAGCTAGCGCGTCGCGTTACTTAAGCAACAACCTCGTATTCGAGCCACCACATCCCAACCCGACGCGTAAGCGCGTAAGCGAGGGGCTCCCCCTGAAAGGAAGATTCATGTCCACACCAACCTCCATGACCAAAGTTCCAACTCTCTCATCGACCCAGCAAGAAGCACTCCGCAATGGAACCATTGCGGCTCTCTGCGATCGCTACTACCTCGAACTCCAGCTTCTCAACTACTCACCGCGCACCATCGAAACCAACGCCTATCAACTTCGCCGATTCGTTAATTGGTGCAACGACAGGGCCGTAAATAACGTCAGCGAACTTTCGCTTGACATTGTCCAAGCCTATCGGACTTACTTGTTCCACTATCGCAATCCACGCACAGGTAACCAACTCGTCGCCTCGTCCCAATCGCATCACCTCATCAAACTACGAAGCATATGTCGTTGGATGTTCTACCAAAAGATCGTCGCAGACGATTTCGGCCTTTCCATTCAAATTCCACAAGTGCCGAAGAAGCTCTTCGGGAAATTCCTAACGCTTGCCGAAGTGTCTTCGCTGCTCACCCAACCCGACCTCAGCACCAAACAAGGCATCCGCGACCGCGCCATCCTTGAGACGTTCTTCTCCACAGCCATTCGAGCGACTGAGCTAAGCAATCTAACGCTCTGTGACATAGACTTCCAACGGCAAATCGTTCACATTCAACACGGCAAAGGAGACAAAGAGCGTTTCACACCCATCAGCCGCGAAGCCCTCGAGTGGATTGAAAAGTACCTCGTCGATGTTCGGCCGAGTTATGCGAGCCATCAGCAATCCAACATCTTATTTTTGACGCATCGAGGCAAACAAATTGACCGTGGCATATTGTCCAAGATGGTGCACAGCTACTTGTTACCGGCCAACGTCAGCAAGATCGGAGGCTGCCACTTGCTGCGTCACACGGCAGCAACGCTCATGCTTGAGAACGGGGCTGATTTACGCAGCCTGCAAACCTACCTAGGCCATGCTCGCCTCGACACCACGGAGCGATACACCCACATTACGCTCGATCGTCTGAGGGAAGTACACTCGAAGACCCACCCCACAGGCGACCAACGCTTGAGTGATCAAAAAAGTAACATCGCATCGCCACCCAAAGACTAGCCTAGCGTGACCATAGCTCACGCGTGCACGGGCACGCGTGAGGTCCCAAAGTCGCAATGGCCAAAAATTTTGACCACGTATATGAGCACCACAGCTCCCATCAACGAAAACACAGGGCGAAACGTGCATTTCAAGGGCGATTGCACGGTACATCACATATGACGCATTCGGCAATATAGCCGCCGAAACCGATGTAGCC
>CAIXME010000098.1 GCA_903920425.1 uncultured Pirellula sp.
GATCCGAACAAGCATGCGATCGGCTCCATCGGCGACCAACACATTGCGATGCCGAACAGCCCGGCCATTCCACCAAAGACAGCACCACTAACAAGGCCTTCGACGCAACCAAACGTGCCTCCGAAAGCGCCACCTACGTTGACTTCTTTGCCCGATAAAAAGTTGATGGATGAAGTCGTATCGGAACCTACGGTTTCCAAGATCCCGTTCGAAAAGCGATCGCCAAACAGTGCGGCTCCGCAACGAATCCTTCCCGTCGACACACCAGCGACTCATGAACATGACCACGATCATGCTCACGAAGAATTGGAACAGCCAACATCGCCATTCGGTGCCATTCCTCGCGATGTCACTCCACTCCCACCGGCAACGACATTGCCTCCATCGCCAATCGAACAATCCCTACCAGATGTCTTGGTCGACCCATTTAAAGACGATGTGGGTGTGGTCCGTTCCGAGGACGGGATCGTACTGACGAGCAGTCGGCAAACAAAATCATCTGGATTGCTCCTGCGTTCAAAGCAAAAAGGCAAGAATCCAAACGCTGTGGAAACTCCCGCGAAGCTCACCCCAACCCAACGCCAAACACCGAGCATTTCGTTGGGTGGGGGTGAGCTACCTTCCAATGTTACGAGCGCAGTGATCCCATCGGCCTATCATGAGATCGTTCCGATGCACGCACCAGTGAACGTAGCACCTCGACGCGACGTCGCGCCGATCAAGATCCTCGAAGACGAACCCAACGTATCGAAGATTGCCGTTCCCATGCAACGACGATAAATGGTGGGCGAAGCTATCCCAACCTGGGATCCTCAGTTCATTGTCTTAAAGCGCTGCTTGGTATAGTTCGAAGAGATCGTCCACGGACGCAGCGCGCGGATTGAAACTCGCTGTCCATTGCTTGGAAGCGTTGACCGCCAACTCCATAAGAAATGATTGGAGCGCTGGGGTATCTTCCCTCAACGCACTTGGCCACCCAGTAAGCCCGCGCAACGTTGTGGACAGCCCTGCAATCTGCAGCCAACGCGTCGTCGTAACGGCTAGTCGCTCTGACGCGAGCATGTTTGGATTCGCCGCATCTTCAGGAAGCATGTGCGCCAATTCGATATAGCGTTCCTCCACCACGGCGCTGTTGAATCGAATGGCATGTGGCATCATCATTCCTACTGCTTGACCATGCGGTACACCCATGGTGGCAGTTAGAGGGTTGGCCAACGAATGGGCAATTCCCAACATGGATGCCTCGATGGCCATTCCAGCAAAGCAGGCCCCAAGCTGCATCCTGCCTCTCGCATCCAGATCATGCGGTTGGTGCAAAACCTGCGAAAAACCTCGGCTGAGCAGTTGCCATGCCTCCCGCGAGTAGCATTCCGACATTGGGTTGCGTTTGTTGCATACAAAGGTCTCGAGCGCGTGCGTAATCGCATCGATCCCAGTTAACGCCGTCACCATATTGGGCTGTGTCAACGTTAGCGTCGGATCAAGTACAGCCATCTTGCATGCGGCCTTTGGGTCGCCACATGCCATCTTGACGTGGGTTTTTGCATCGCTGATGAGCGCAAACGATTGCGTTTCGCTTCCCGTACCCGCAGTGGTCGGAATCGCAATCATTGGCAACATACTGCGCGTCGCTTTACCTATTCCCCAATAGTCGTGAATGGTCCCTCCGCAGGAATAAATGAAGTTAATCCCTTTGGCGCAATCCATGCTCGAACCGCCACCTAAACCCAGCAGCAAATCAGGCTGGAATGCTTTGGCGGCAGCTACACCGCGGTCTATATGGTCGGTTGTCGGATTCTCTGCAAGATCGTGAAAGCCTTGAACGACTATTCCAGCATTCTTTAAACTGGACTCGCCTCGAGCGTATAGCCCAGCCTTGACCAACCCAGGATCACTCACGAGAAACGCCCGCTTGCACCCTAACTCTTTAGCTAGTTCCCCTATCCGTTCGACCGTGTTGGGACCAAAGAGAATCCTCGGGCGAAGCTGGTAATCAAATTCCTGCATAAGTATCTAGGTTTCATTATTCCAAAGCGTATACGGACCCGATCGGGAGAGAATCTGGCAGTTAATCTCGACCTATCCGGAACAGATTGCCAAGTTTGCTAATTCTGATTGTACTACTATTGCCGACAGTCATCGATACCATCAATTTTGTGTGAACCACACTCCGATAACGATGTTGTAAAAGTGTTCATGGATGGACCAACGCGACTCTCCATAGAGGGGCATGACGCCTGTCTACCAAGTTGTTGGCTACCATCAACATCGATTACCGAAAAGTGAATGGCCCTTTGTGTTTAGGCCGTTTAGATACGCAACTGCGTCCCACCCTTGTTCAGGATAGGAGTTCCAGAACCATGAAAATGAGCAAATTCGCGCTAAGTGCAATGATTGCAAGCGCTTGCTGTGCGGGAACGGCCTTCGGTCAAACCAACCGAACAGCTCCTCGCTATTACCCAGCTTCCTACTACAGCTACTACCAAGACGGAGCAGCAACTCAAGCTCCAGCTCCAGTAGCATCGGCTAGCGACGCTGCTGCACCAGCAGCAAAGAGCGCTTGCTGCGACAATACACCAGCTTGCGACGTTGCTGCGATTTGCGATGGCAAATCGAGCTGCGATTCGCTCGGCGTTTGCGGTTGCGGCGCTTCAAGCTGCGACGGTGGCTGCAGCGGTGGATGCGGTTCGGGCGGATTGCTCGGACTAGGTCTGCTCGGTGGAAATTGCTGCATCGGCGAACCATGGAAATTGCTTCCAGATGGAATCGCTGGCATCACTGTTGGTGGATGGAACAGCACTGGCTACCACGACCGATCGAACAACCTCAGCTTCAACAACTACGATGGACGCGTTCAAGTCGGCCAACAGTGGTTCTTTGCTGAGAAGATCGCTGACGGAAGCAATGGACTAGGTTTGGGCGGACGTATCGACTACCTCTACGGTACCGATGCTCCAGATACTCAATCCTTCGGCATTCCAAATGCTCACTGGGATAACTCTTGGGACAATGGTGGTGCTTACGGGCATTCCATTCCACAATTGTACGGTGAAGTAGCCATGGGCGATCTCTCTGTCAAACTTGGTAAATTCTTTACCATCGTTGGCAATGAAGTCGTTCAGTCCACAGGCAACTTCTTCTACAGCCGTCAGTTCACGTTCTACAACGCTGAACCGTTTACTCACACTGGTGCTCTGACAACGTACAACGTTGATGCAGATACCCAACTGTACAACGGTTACGTAGCAGGTTGGGACAGCGGATTCGAAGACAACGGCGATGCATACATCGGTGGTGTCAAGAAGAAGTTGGATGATACCTTCACATTCTTGTACACAACTGTTCTCGGACGATTTGGATCGAACAATCCAACCGATGAACGCGGTGGTGTACACAACGTGATCTTGACTGCAAACTTGACCGAGAAGCTAACCTACATCTCGCAAACAGACGTTCTCTACACCACCAATGGTGCAGGTAATGTTCAACGCAATACCTTCGGTAACATCAACTACCTGATCTACAAGGTAAATGATTGCGTATCGATCGGTAACCGCTTCGAGTGGTTCAACTTCGGTGGTGCAGGTTTCGTTGATGCCAACGGATTGCAACGCAAGAACGACGACAACTTCAACTTCACCACTGGCTTGAACTACAAAGTCAATGCAAACTTGATGTTCCGTCCAGAAGCACGTTGGGTTTGGGATCGTCAACGATTTGGCTTCAACGAAAGCAACGCTTCGAGCCAAACCGCTATCGGTGGCGATATGGTCTTCACGTTCTAGTACGTGTCCGACTGGTTGAAATAAATGCGATAAACACCCTGCCAATTGGCAGGGTGTTTTTGTTTTCTACAATGGCGGAATGAATAAAGCACCTAAAGCCCTGATCGCCGCCGCAAAAAAGCTTCGAACCCAGCTCGATCCACTCCCGTTTTCTGAACCGATCGCTTGCGTCTACAACCCGCTGCATTACGCTTGGTCGGCCCACGAGAAATATCTGAAACTCTACGCAAGCTCTCCTTGCCGCGTTTTTCTTCTCGGGATGAACCCAGGACCATGGGGAATGGCTCAAACGGGTGTTCCCTTCGGAGAGATCAACGCAGTCCGCGATTATCTCCAAATCGAAACCCCGATCGACAAACCAAGTCCCGAACACCCCAAACGCCCTATCGAGGGTTTTCAGTGCAGCCGGAGCGAAGTTTCAGGAAGACGTCTCTGGGGTCTCTTCTCAGAAAAGTACCCTGACCCAGCAGATTTCTTTTCAGAGCACTTTGTTGCTAACTATTGCCCACTGGTGTTCATGGACGCCGGCGCCCGCAATATCACACCGGACAAAATACCCGCCGCCGAAATCGCCCCGCTGGATGCGGCCTGCGACGAGCATCTGCAGCAATGCCTGAAAATCCTCCAACCCGAGTTTGCAGTCGGTGTCGGTGCTTACGCGGAATCATGCATCAAGCGAGTCTGCGCATCCAATAAATCACTCAGCCAAATCAGCATTAGCAAAATTCTGCACCCAAGCCCCGCATCACCCGCCGCTAATCGCGACTGGGCAGGCCAAGCCACCAAACAGCTGCATGCTGCCGGCATCTGGTAACGACAACGCTCGCCGTTGAAACGGATGCTATTGGACAAACAGCACTTGAACGCGAGATATCAACGCGACAAGCAGTTCTAACTGGCCACGTTGGTCAAGAACGTCTTCCATGATTCATAGCGAGGGTCCTTGAGCGTCATGGCGATCCCTGGATTGGAATGGGGCCGAACAGGCGTCGTCAGCAATTTCATCGAAGCCTGCAACGGAGTGCGACCACCCTTTTTGCTGTTGCATGCGGTACACGAACAAACCACATTCTCCCACGTTGTCTTGCCACCCTGAGAGCGAGGCACCACGTGGTCCAAACTCAGCTGACTCAATGGACGTGTCTGCGCGCAATACTGACATCGATACCCATCGCGAGCAAACAATGTCTTGCGATTGAACCGCACGGTCGACTTTGGAACCCGATCGTACAACACCAGTCGCACAATCCTCGGCACTTGCAACTCCCGACTCGGCGTGCGCAAATAGTCCTCGCTTTGTTGCTTTTCCAGTGCATGCAACTCAGACAATTCACACCAACTCTCGAAGTCGTAGTTGGAATACTGATCCTCCTCGATGACGATCACTTCCGCACAACCGCGATACAAAAGAGTCATGGCGCGACGTACGTCAATGACACGTACCGCCATGTAAAAACGATTGAGTACCAGTACACTGCAGTCTAACGCAGAGCTCTCGCTCATCCTGACGTCTCCCTGTGGGTGATGGCTCCAAATCCAAAACACTGAAGGTCATCCGCTCCTCAATGATAACCAATTGTCGAGCCACTCGCCAACATCCCACAAAGATCTTCACATTTCCAAAGAACATTCCCAGCGCTGCGAACTCCTGAATGCATCGCTCTCCATTCCTATTCCCCATACAGCAATCACACGCAAAAGCCCTTGAACATTCTCATCGCTAGCTTTGTTTCCATCCTGGCAACCGCCTTCTGGATCGCCACTTTGCTTGGACTTCCCGGCAATTGGGGACTCGTTCTTTTGGGTGGTCTGATCGTTTACTTCGTACCGGAATCCATGCATGTTGCGATCGGTATCCCTGTCTTAGTGACGATCGTGCTCGCTGCATTGATCGGTGAATTGCTAGAGTTTCTCGCAGGTGCGGCCGGCGTAAATCAAATGGGTGGATCCAAACGTGGAGCGGCACTCGCATTGACCGGGTCCGTCGCCGGAGCAATCGTTGGCATGTTCGTTGGTGTCCCCATCCCTATCATTGGCAGCCTCATCGCTGCACTGCTTTTCGGGGGACTGGGCGCACTCGGTGGAGCCGTCGCCGGCGAAAGATGGGCGGGCAAAGATTGGGAACAAAGCTTCCAAATCGGCTGGGGAGCACTCTGGGGCAAATTGCTCGGCACACTCCTCAAAACCATTTGCGGTTCGGCGATGCTGGTCCTGCTGCTCTTGGCTATTTGGACTTAACGCGAGCTTCGATACGCATTCGATGTTTAGGAATGCCGTTCCCTTTCGGAACTTGTGCGTACGAGCAGGAGAAGAAGCACGAGCTAGTTCATGGCTTCTTGGGGGATGCCCGCGATCGTACATTGATGCGCCTTGAGAACGCCCCTGGACCATAGCGTTCTTTCCACAAGCACCATCAAGACCCGCTCCAATTCCATCTGAGCTTCGCTCGATTCCAAAATCCCCAGCGCTCGTGCGATCGCTTCCAACGTGCACAGGTTGTCTTCAGAAGACTGCGTCCTGAGTCGATACGACGAAGGCAAACCTGCCGGAAGCTTAACATGCTGAATCCCACGCAATGCAGGTTCGTGCCGAACGAACTTGGTTGTTTGACGCCAGCTAGCATCAGGCACGATCAAATTTACCGGTTGAGAAAGGCTCGCTGCGAACTCGGGCGTCAACACTTTAGCATGGGGACTAGGAAATAAGATAAGCGACGTTCGGCCGTCTTCCACGAGCCCCTCGGTATTCATGCGATCGT
This sequence comes from uncultured Pirellula sp., assembly GCA_903920425.1. Classification (GTDB taxonomy): domain Bacteria; phylum Planctomycetota; class Planctomycetia; order Pirellulales; family Pirellulaceae; genus JBKCUI01. Next base: position 6,544 of record CAIXME010000098.1, read on the forward strand.
GCTGACGACCATGAATACGAATCTCGCTGTTTACCAAGGCGTTGGCAGCCAATTTAGCCGTATTGGAAGTCAGCACTTCCTCCGACGTGTGCATCAAAATGATCACGCGTGTTTTCAGCGATACGGCGGGAATCCAGCTGCAAAAACACAATGGTTTACGTATTTCGCAACGAGGGCATCGGTGCGGCGAAATGAAAGGACGCATTACAGTTGAAACGCGTCTTCTTCTGCTTGTTCGCCATAAAGAGGCATGTATCGGTAATAGACCTCAAGCATCATCGTGCCCATGCAGGTCGTGTAAAAGCGGCCAGCCGATTGAGTGCTATGCCCGTCATCCCAATACCAACTGCCTGCCGCATGCCCCGTTTGTACTTGTGTTCCAACGAGTCGGTCCCTCATTTTGACATTCCATTTTTCCCACTCCTGGCCACCTATTTGTTTCATGACCTGCGTAGCGTAGTAGTTGTAATAGGTGTTGTTCAAGCTTGGTCCAGCGTCGCTAAACTTCTTGACAGCGGCTTGGATGGAGGGATGCTCCTTGGGCATGCCGGAGTACATTCGGCATAACACCGCGCACGCGGTCGTGCTCGGGTTGTATCCCCGCTTTTCACGAACAGCGGTGAAGTCATAGTGGTAACTCGCGCCGTTATCGAAAGCCATCTGATCCAAGAAAGTGTTGGCCTTGCGCACCACATCCAAATCGATAGACAGTCCACTCATCGCAGCGCTTTTGAGGGCCATCATCTGCCATCCCACAACGGAAGTATCGCCCAACCCCTGAGGTGCATAATGCCAACCACCTGTGGATTGATTCTGTGCATAAGCGAGGTAATTGATTCCCGCTTGCGCGGCGTCGAGCAAGGCGGGGTCCTTGGTCATCCCATAAGCCTCACACATGGCGATCGTCGCAATGCCGTGGGCATACATGTCGTCAAAACCCTGCGATCCCTCACCGACCCACCAAGATCCCAGGCCCTTCTGAAACTTCATGTTCCGAATCAAGAATCCCAATCCTTTGAAAACAGTCTCTTTGTATTCTCCTTCGAGATGCGTTTGGCCAGCGCCGAGGTAGCACATGAGCGCTAATCCCGTTGCTGCATTCAAGCTAGCTCGTCGCTCGCCAGGATGGTCGCACTGCCCATTGCACACCGCAGAATGCATCAATGTCCAAGCACCGGTTTGCGGATCTTGGTGCTGAGCAAGCCACTTCAATGCCATCGAAACCGATTTCTCGGTATCCGACGAGCCACCGTATTTTTTGAGAAGATCGCGTTTGGCTTCTTTTCCTCGACTGTTCAGAGCAGCCCGCATCGCGGCGTTGGCTTGCGATGCGACTCCATTTCGGGGTACTAAACTCTGAGTCATGTTGGGCACGGAAACCGAAGGCATATTGGTCGCGACCACATCGCTGATGCTCATCTCCACCGGCGCCGCAGCAAAAGTCGCATCGACCACAGGAGCGTCCGACGGCGCCTCCTCGGTATCTGATGTCGATTCCAGATCGGCCGCCATCGCTTCCTCGATCGCAAACTCTTCCAAGGTGTCTCCCTCGCCCGCCACAGGGTCTGCAGAGATCAACATCGACTTCAGCTCGTTCTTGATTGGCTCAAAATTCCAAGCCGCTAACATCAGGATCACAGCGACGTGCACGACTGTGCTGATTAGCCAACTCGGAACAGCGGACCAAACTCCATGCCCCCGATGCGCTACCACATCCGCAGCCAACTCGTTCGCAAGAGGAACCGCTGCTTCGCTAACTTGCGATTCCGCGGTCAGCTCAGCGACGGCGGCATCCAGAATGGGTTCGTCACCCATAGGACTTGATTCGGATTGGCTAGGCAGGTCTTCGGAGACCAACGAAGCCTCCAGGGGAACCTCAGGCGATGAGAATTCAGGAAGCCCCAAATCAAAATTGTTGAGATCGTTGCTATTTCCAGCCATAGGGAGCTACGAATGTTGAGGACAAGGGGCGACGTCGAAAGAAATTAGGCCGCACAGGGATACAACTAGGCACCCGATCTAATCGTAGCAAGTGAGCGTCGATATTTGTACTCGACGATTTAATGAATGGCCGTTTTTGCCCCCGAAATCTGGATTTGCGGACCGTTTGACTGTACACCGATACGAAGTGACGTTGCCAACGTTGCCAACTGCTGCAACGTATCGCAATAAGCGGCATACGTCATTTGGGGGCGAATGTCGTCCGTCAATGCCCGCCCCCCCACGACCAAGGATATGCCCTTCGGAAGATTCGATGCAAATCGATGGTACTCCTGCAGAAAGCTTTCCTGGTCCGGTATGTGAGATACGCTCAACCAAAAGATTCTGGGCATGTGCTTTCTCGCAGCAGAAAGCATACTGGAGAGTGGTATGCCACAACCCAAACTGATCGTTCTCCAACCACTCTCCCTGAAAACCATTTCGATCAACTGAGTGGGCAACTGATAATCGTCTCCCGAGCACGTTCCGCCCATCGCCAACGGTGAAAACGCAGCCGGCTCTGGTAACAATCGCCGCAACTCTTGCATCAGACGATTGCACAACTCGCACCCTCGACGCTCCTGGTAGATTTCAACCTTTCCACATTGCCAGAGCTCGCCAATAGACCGAAACGCAGGCGCCACCAGTTTATCAGCCACCGATGCTATGGAACCGTGCATGGTGTACCAAGCTCCAATCGCTTTTCGGCATTGCTCCTCGTTCCCATCCAGAAGCGATTTTTCAAAGAGAGCCTGAATGCTCGAATCATCAGACTCCGCCGCAGACAGTACTTCCGGCTGCGGTTCTAAGCCAATCGCACTGGGGTCCACAATTCTACGATTGGTCGCCTCAAGAAATTGAAGCAAGAATTCCAGGGGGATCCGGCGATGCCCACCCAAAGTCCGATCCGTCCGAATCACGCCCCGATCACACCATCGCTTGACCGAGGATTCGCTGACACGCAACGCCATCGCAATCTGCTTGGGTGTGAAATTCTCGTCCAAAATAACCAGCCTGACAATCGTTCAAATCATTCAAAACGTGCAGCCGCCGAAGGATGTGTACCTCCGCAATATTCGACCATTTCTCCAGTATAGAAATAAAGTTGCATCCGAAGCAAGCATAAACACGTATCTAATCATTATGTTTTCCAACGGCACGCGGTATGCTTATCGTTGGGACGGTCCTAGCGTCTCAGTTCATGAGCGCTGGCGGACCGATGATGTCCAAAAGAGCGATATGATCGATTTGCACGTTATTTGTTGATTTACGGCGGTGTGGATTTCCGACGCGCTGATGACCGACTGACACTGCGAACCTGATTTCAAAGGAAGTTTGGAGTTTGAAAATGGTAAAAACGATGGAATCGAAGCCGGTAAAGTCCCGGAAAGCGACTGCCGAGGCGCAAATTGAGACCGCGTCCAAGAGCAAACAGCGTCTGGCCAAGACATTCCGCGACAAACAACTGGAAGAGTCGTTTGTGCATTTCCTCCAGCTAAGCAGTCCGGAGCCAAAA
>CAIXME010000099.1 GCA_903920425.1 uncultured Pirellula sp.
CCAACGCTACGCGCCAAGCGACGCAGCGGAGCCGGTCGAACTTCGCACTCAGGACCGTGTAAACCGCCAGGGAAGCGGCGATGCGTTTCCGCAGGAGTGGGCCAATGAGGTTGTCGCCAAATCGGTCGATCTGGCGTTCAGGACGTATCGCACTCTGCTTCAGGAGGGTGTGAGCCGCGAGACTGCTCGCATGGTTCTCCCGCTCTGTACGCAGACGACCTTGTACATGACCGGCAACATCCGCTCATGGATTCATTACTTCGAGCAAAGGTGCGCCAAAGGTACGCAGAAAGAGCATCGAGACATCGCCATCCAGATCCGTGACGAAATCTTCGCCAAGGAATTCGCGGTCATTCACGAAGCCATTACAAGCGATTCCAAATGACCCCCACCAAACCAAAACGTCCCACCCCTAAGATATTTGTGGTCAGCGACGACACGCACAAGCGGCTGAAGGACTACGCAACCAAGAAAGGCTACAAGTTGCAGTTTGTGGCAGATGAGGCAGTGACTGAATACCTACAGAGGAAGGAATCGAAATGAGCGAGGAACTACTGACCAAACTATTGGAATACATCGACGCGGCAATCGACGCAAAATCCGAACAAGCGAGAGAATCGTCTGATGGAGGTTTGATTGAGCAGTGTGTAAAATACCGTGTAAAAGATGAGTTGTTTGAGCTGATGAAGAAGGAGGAGGCGAAATGACAACTATCACCAGAATCAATTACAAATGTCCGTTCTGTCGCGTGGGATTTATGCTTACCATGCCGGAACCCGTTCTTCCTAGTACCGTATCAACCATAAATATGACCATCACGGTCAATCAACTACCAGGCTACAGACACAGATGCAGTAGTTGCAGTAAGTCAATGCAACTCGATACGCCGTATCCAATCACAACAGAAACAACAATCTCTGAGTTATGAGCCAACCAATCAACGACGGAGGACCGGCATTGGAGATTGACGAGGTAATCCCATATGTCATAGTCAGGCATGACTTGTTCAATCTGCGGAATGCCATCCCACATAAAGCAGGGAAACCAGCTGCTTTGCACCATGCACTATCGATTTGCGCAGATGAAATCGAACGCGAAGAGGCACGGAAAAAGTGTCCCAAGCAGGATCGAATTGGCCAAAATGGTGGAAAATTCAAAGATGGTTTGCAGAGGGTGCAGTCGAAAGATGAATTGGTTATCAAAGGAAGGTCAGTCAACCGTTGCGTCTTTGCAGCACAATCGAGACGGATCAATGGAGTTGCTTTGCAGGGGGTGCAACACTCGGCATGCGACTTTCGACGGAGATTCGTTCTACACATTAAACAAGTGTTTTCATGTTTGCAGAGACTGCAACCAAACACTGGAACTGGATCGGTTCTTCAAAGACCGAAGTAGGCCGCTTGGAATAAAATCGTACTGCAAAAACTGTAGCAATAAGAGACATTATGAGTGGACAACAAACAATAGAGAATCAATCAATCAACAGCAGAGGCAACGCCGTGCTTGTAGTTAATTTACGCGACTACTTCGCAGCGGCGGCGTTGGAAAAAGCATCACGAGGATCAAACCGAAGTGCTGACGAGATAGCCAAGCGAGCGTTCTACATAGCCGACGCAATGCTCAAAGCGAAGGAGGCGAAATGAGAGACACTGCGCCTTTTC
>CAIXME010000100.1 GCA_903920425.1 uncultured Pirellula sp.
TACACCCATAGTGTTTGGTTCCCGACGTCATAGCCCGTGTAAGCAGCTTGTCCGACGCCTGAGTCAAATCCAGAGTACCATTTCATTGCTTCCGTTGCTCGAAATTGGATAGTCGGCGGATTCCACCAGGCGGGAACGTAACCGGTCTTATGATGTAAAGGTGGTGGACCGAGCAATTCTCTGCGCACCCCCTCCAAGCCACGATCGTCTGGGCTTATGGATTCGCGAGTGCGTCTTTCTTTATCGGTATGCACATGGTCTGCCCAAATCCGCGCCGACGTTGCGTCCAACTCAATCTTGAACCAGACGGAGTAACTATCAATTGAGGAGTCAAATTTCCGGGATACCGTCTTAACATTGGCAGGATCGATTGCCATGGGCCACTCACTCATGCGACGTTTGGCATCCGGGCCAGACTTGTTAAAGAACTCCTCTGATCCCGCGAATCCTGCAAATGGATTCAAGAGGGATGAAACGAAAACCAACATCGGTAAAAGAACGACGCCCAAGCAGCAAGCATAGATCGCAAACCGGATACCAGTTCGAACGATTCGCCAGTATTTGCTGTCCACCTGTTCACCTCAGAAACAAAAGGATTTCCTGAGCAAAAACACTAATCAGGCTACTTAGGCGCACGCACTTGCTATTACCAAATATCTCGGAAGCTTGGTATCCAACACCTGACGCGTCTTCGATAGTCCAAGTAAGCATCGCCAAAACGCTCGATCATATCGCGTTCTTCAATAGGCCTAACGACCAAATGCCACACGAGGCCCCCGATCAAGGCGTATAACAAAATTGCGACTGAGTTATAAATAGTTGCAATCGCGATCCCCTGCCCAATACCAGCAATCGCCATCGGATTTCGGACGATTCGATAGGGACCAGAGTCAACCAATCTGTTTGTCTGATCAAGAGGTAACGGAGTACCTTCGCCATTTCGAACTAAGACATAGGAGCTAAACAAACCGAGAAAGCTGAATGCTAAAAAAGACATACCACCAGCCCAAACTCCGACAGATCGTACGTCGGGAATCAACTGCGACTTGAACGAGTCCAAAAGGACGTACGGAATCACAACCAAGAAAATGGCCCAAATGCATATGACTTGAACCAATGTTTTGTACCCATTAACACGCATGCTTGAAGTCGAGGATTCTCGGAACAGCGATCTTTCGAAACACACGAACAGATTGTACGCCAACCCCATCATCATTATGCCGGAAGGCAACCAACCGCTACCAGTAAGGACGGTCGCATTGAAACAGTAAAGTGTGGCATAAGCAAAAGCGCCGAGGATAACGAATTCGATTGCCAAAACACGTCGATACGCGCGAATGAACGACAGCAACGCGATCAATACAAGGTCGGGCACGGCGAACGACCAGAACGCAACGGGCGGGACACCTTCATACTGAAAGGCTTGAAAGAACGTTCGACTTGACGCCAGACCGACCCACCAAACGCAAATCAACACAGCTTGAAGCAAGTACGCTGTCTCTTTCATTTACGGCCTCATGTTGCCAAGGCAACACGATACGCAATAAAGTCGCGGCAGGCCAAGTCGCGATGTGGAGGATGAATGGGTGATTTCGATTGCTCCTATCCGAAAAATAATGTTTCGCCCGTCATGGAATGACTCCAAAATAATCTCAAAAATGCAAGGATCGACGACTCCTGGACCAAGGTACTCCTATCGCGTCGCGGCAAGTAACAATGCAATAATCATTGGATGAGGAAGGTCAAGGCTGGATTTTGCTTGCGGCACGAATAGTGTACCAACAAAAAGGCGATGTTTCGATTCCGCCATGACACGACAGTCGCCTTCCTGATCCGTCCCCACGCCCCGAAAACCAACAGAAGAGATTCGGTTCACGAAGTCGCCTGCGATGCTCCCAGACGGGCTCGTCCCGTCTGAGGCCACAGGCTTTCGTAGCTAGGAACCTGATTCACCGGACGGGACAAGCCCGTCGGGGGCTGATTATCTTACGTGCTTGAGTCTGCTCTAGCTCACGAACCGCAGCAATCGGACTGTGGCATAGGCTTCCAGCCTGTGAAGACGTGCTGTAATCACAGGCTGAAAGCCTCATCATTACCCATTTATCCTGGCAGACTTCGTACTCGTACTCAATGAAATGGTACTCGTACTCGTACTCGAATGTCCGTCCGATCGAGCACGAGTACAAAAAACCCAAGGGAATTTGAAGGTGCTGTTCAAAGATCTGGGTAATCACAGGCTGGAAGCCTATGCCACAAAGAAGACCTGCTCAGCCACTTATTCGATCCAACTGCATAGGTTACGTTAATGAAACCACCTTGTGATGGCTGTATGATTTCTTGGGACCATTTAATTAACGCGACGAAACAGTGTCGGTTGGCTAATGCAACGTTGGCATATCGGACGTTGACGAATCGGATGTGGCATAGGCTTCCAGCCTGTGAAGACGTGCTGTAATCACAGGCTGGAAGCCTATGCCACAAAGAAGCCACCTATTAGATCCAACTGCGTAGGTTGCGTTAGTGAAACCACCTTGTGATGGCTGTATGCGTGGCTACTGCAACGTTGGCATATCTCCAAACGTCCGCTCGCCGCAAACCGGGCATTGCCAAGTCGTCACTTCACCTTGCTGAATAATATGCGTCAGTCCGGTTTTGCGCATGCCGCGATGACAAGAAGGACAGCGTCTTCCTCGGAACTCTCGCAAAAAACCAAAAGGCAAAACGAAAACGCTTAACAAAAGCAGTAATGCAATCGTCTCCCACAGCATTGGCTAACTCCTACTTATCCCAAAAATCGCCAGCAACCCACCGGCAATCTAAAAGCAAACTAGCGATCCGAAAACCGAGTGTATTGTCCTGCCACCATCTCCAAAAGACCAGTGGACACGATGAGATCGACGAGGGAAAGGAAATCGACAATGGATGCACCTCATCGACCGGCGACAGGCTATGTCATTACCCACAAGTCCGAACAGATACCGTACTCCTACTCGATTGTCTATCAGATCGAGTACAAGTACTGCCCTTCAGGCGGAGCACGAGTACGAA
>CAIXME010000101.1 GCA_903920425.1 uncultured Pirellula sp.
AGATAGATATAGACGGCCATTCCAAAGTCGGTTGCATCGGTCGACACGAGTCGCCAGCCATCTGCGGAGTACTGATCAAGCTTCTCCTGAATGTCTTTTGACGAGGTATTCACGATATGCTCTTTGTCTGCGAAAAGCTTTGTGTAGTAGATCAAAGATTCGAGCTTGTATTTCTTCATTCATTTTCCTTTGCCAATATGGACGAACGTCTCGATTCAGCCAGCCCGAGCAAATGACTCTACGCAAGTCAAAACGCCTGAGCGAGGGCTTGGTTGCAATCGTTTGTTCGTGCTTGTTTTCGTATCATAGCATCGCGGAGTGAGTCGTACATCTATTTTGCATCATCGGTCCACTCCCATCCGTCAATCCGCCCAACATAGTCGCCATGGAGCCCCATTCCGCTGATGTCCAAAGGCATCGGATTTCCGTTAAACGTGATGCCCACATTCTTGCATTCAATCCACCATGTTAAACACGCCAACACATCATGTATCGCGCTATGACGTTCATCAAGCAGCATCTGAGAAAGCAATCTCTTCTGTCGGTCTGTTAGCGTCGCGATGAATTCATTGAACGCTTGGTGGTCAGGCGCTTTAGAATAGAGGCCGAGCGAGGCAATGTTTGAGCTGCCACCCATGTGACGTACTTCGTCGGCGAGTTCGTCGATGATTGCCTTATACGCTTCTATTGGTGTCACCAGTATCGCTCCTTCATTGCACGAACGTTTGCGTTGACCGGGCCGCCGCCAATCAACATTGACTTCAGGAACGACGCGATCGGCGGCTCCGCGTCCAACGCTTTGTTCGTCCGTTACAGTATCAACTGAATCGGAGTTTCCGTCTCCATGTCATCATAGTCTATAGTCGTCATTGCAAGTGAGTGTTGCGTGAGAATTCCAGTGAGTGCTGAATGGTATTGAGAGCTCATCAATGCGAGTCGAATACAATCCCGCATGGACTGCATGAGGACCGTATGCGCATTTTCGAACTCATCGCTCGCATCGGGCGGTGGCAGTTCGTAGTACCGGGACTCGAAGTCTGGAAGTGAGATTGACCCAATCTCACGACTTAGCTTGCGCCCGAGCATATTCGCGTACGCCATGCCACAGTCGGGCCTTAACAAGAAGGCGACTCGATCAGGGAATCGATGAATCCGAGACGTTCCAAAATATTGGTCGATGGTCAAGCAAAGTCTCGGGACCAAATCATCTAGCTGCTCATTGTTGAGTGAGAATGGCAGCATCGATCACATTGCCTTTCCGGACGATCATTTCGATTTACCCAGCAGCGGGATGAATCATGGATTTGCCTGTGCACCTGATCGCCGCTTGGATGCAATCGTTGGTTACACCTTCTCTTGTATTGATTGAGGCGTCTCAAGACGGGGGCGGTTCTTGCGTCGTTGCATTTGATAGTCAACCAGGATAATCATAAGTGCAATCGGAACAAAGAAAGGAAGTATGCCGAATCGAAACGCGGCGTTTGGAAAAGGGAACTTATTCAATTTCGCTAGCTGCTCTGGGGAATATAGAGCGCGGGGAAAGTTGACGAGTTTTCCGTCGCGGAACTGAAGATCAACGCCACCATTGCGATCCTTAAATGAATAGAGCTCGTCTCCCGGGGCCATTTGCCCAAATGTCTCTCGCAATTTGGCAATCACTGATGGGCTCACGTAGGTGAAGCCGTCTGGTCGCAATATCTTGCCGTTTTCGCCCGGAACCGGATCAACAAGGTCCGTCGGATTAATCCTTTGAGTGGTTGAGTAAAGCGCAGAGACACGACTCAGTGAAAGACCATTCTCAAGACTCGCCACTTTTTTAGCGGAAGTGTAGAAAGAGTACGCTGATTCGAACCAGTTTCGGTAGAGCATCGATGCCGCAAAATAAATCGCGATGAGAGTTGTCGTCACCAGTAATGTTCGCAGCGAGAACTGCCAATCTCCCATGAGCTTTCCTTCGCAAGTGTTGAGGTGTAACGCAACGGATCACTAAGTCAGCGCGATGATCTATCCACTGTTAAAACGCACCGATCGCCGACTTGGGGGCATCCGTTTGTTCGCCGTTTGCTCGTTGCAATTGATAGATGCGAAATTCACTAGCTGCGGACCACATCAATGAAGATCCGCATGAGTAGAGCGGCAAGCCCAAGTGCAAATCCGGTTGTCGCAAGAGTCACACACCAAAACCAGACCGACCTTGAAACATCTTTAAGCGCAAACTGGGTTGTGACCAATGCGATAATAGCAATGGACATCCCCCAGTAATTGCTGATCATTTCA
>CAIXME010000102.1 GCA_903920425.1 uncultured Pirellula sp.
CTGACCGGGCAACAAGGCTACCTTGTCATAACCCAACGACGCTAACGCATCGGATCCTGTAGCGTTGTTATAGAACAACCCTCGTGTCGCTACGTTCACCACAGCCGTAATCGTGAATGTAACAATACCAATTCCACCATCTTCGTCGCTGGCAGTCACAGTAACCGTTTGGTTTGTGACCGCAGCGTTGGGTACATAGCTCCAAGACCAAGTTCCATTGTTGTTGCGAACGACGGTACCGATATCCGACGTCAAGCTAACGGTATCCGACGGTACATCGCTAAAGGTTCCCGAGTTGGCGAAAGCCGCGAGCACATTACCCGACACGCTCGCATTCAAAACCGTCAATGTTGGTGCCAAATTATTGAATGAATACGTAAAGTTCAACGTCGCTATGCCGCCAAGGCTATCGTCCGCTGTGATGGTCACGCTAGTCGTTGCAACTTGATCGGCAGCACCGATACTCCAACTCCACGTCCCGTCATTGTTATTTACGATGGTGCCAGATGATGCCGTTAAAGAGACAGAACTAGCTGGACTATCGGAATCTGCCCATGTTCCTAAATTGATAGCCGTCGCCCCCTCCGAACCAACAACCGCGGGAGCGTTAACGGTCAATACGGGCGGAACGTTGTTCACGACATTGACCGTAACTGTTCCGCTCGCGGTCGTCCCTAACTCGTCCACGATGGTGTAGGTAAACGTCGACTGCCCCGTAAAATCCAAAGCTGGTACAAATCGAATTTTTCCGCCCTCGATCGTAGCGGTTCCAGAAGTAGGGACACCAACGCTTTGCAGTGTCAGCGTATCCGAATCGGGATCGGAATCATTGGCCAAAACATCTATCAATTTGGATACGTTGGTTCCGATCGAGATGCCATCAGCAGCAGCCACAGGAGGGTGATTTGGCATCACTGTCCCCGTCAGAGTAAATCGCCCCAAGGAACCATAGTCGGAATATCCTTGATCACCCGACGAGGCAGCTCTACCAACCCCATCGATGAGCAAGGAATAAAAGCCCTTGGGAACCGATGCCGTCACCACTGCATTGATAATGTCCGGACCATTGAATGTCGCGACTGTACCGCCAAGGGAATTGAGCAATGTTGCCTGTACATCCAGGTTTGCTTTGCCCGTCGAGTAATCGAATGGATCCACATTGATCGTAATGGTTCCCGTTTGTGTAGCAAATCGAAAAGCGTCGACATCCGTTCGCGTGGAGATGATCCCAGATGATGCAACAGCTCCCGTCGTTCCTACATTAAGTAATGTTGCGGTTCCGCTCGCGTTTCCATGATCGTCGATAACTTCTGGGACCGATTCGGCGATGATCGAAATATCATCTTGGGTACTGTTAGCACTGGTGTATTCCCCTTTACTCCACTGCGAAAGGGGGCGGTAGTACCCGACTCCCATGATCGGTGCCCAAGCGGTGGGACCACTCCCGTGCCCTTGGTAATAACCCTCCGACGGGGAAGACCGACCGTCATGGGATAGATCAAACGCATGCCCGACCTCGTGCGATGTCGCTTCAGCAAGATACTTGGGAAACCCATTGCCAAGTCGATTGGAGAACACCCAAACCGGCGATCCGTTGGTAAAGTTGAAACTATTGAGATAGGCTACCCCACCCGCATTTGGAAACCATTGAGTACCACTGACGGCGTCTACATCCGTACTGATAAGCACCCGAATCGCTTCACCACCTTGCAAGAAAATTGCGTTGCCAGGATCCTCCGTCGTCACATCGACTTGGAACGGAGCAAAGTCCTCGGAGACGCGTGCCCACGTCTCTTGAATGGCCACCAGTTCCGACGCACTGTAATTCAACAAGTCCGCATCCGTTGAAAATGCGGGTGCAGTGATCGTCGCTCCCGTGTTGTACGTACCTGTATAGTTTTGATTGTTCCAAGAAGTCCCGGTTACGATGTGACCGTCGAAGTCCAAGTATATCTTCTTGGTGAACGCCGGGTTCGAGTGATAAACAGGGACCACGAGAGAGGCAGGTGGCAAACTCGAAAGACTAGGCTGAGACGGAGTTACCAAGGGCTCCTTACCACTGTCCAACGCAATGTGCTCCATCAACTCATCAATCGAGTCATGGTAATAGGCCAAACCGGCCCCATCGTAGCGTAGCGTTCCGTCTTCGTTCGGATAGTAATCTTGTTGCGGAAACGGTCGTGGTGTTCTAGCCAACAATGCAATGGCATCCGCCGATTCGACATCTCCGGTTTGCTGAAAATCCAAATGCGCTGCTAGATCTGCAGCCAGCAACGCTCGAGCTTCAAGCTGTTCGACAGTTAATACCCGTTTACTCGTTGGACAAGTCAACGAAAACAGACGACGACTGCGCTTTGTTCGCATGGCAACGGCTCTCGAATGCAACCAGATAAGAACGCCCTCGGATAGGACGACGTCAGCTTATCTTAGCAAGCTCGTTGTCTACACGCACGAACTCGGCAATACAACGTTCGAGGATTCCGACTCAAAAAGGCGTGAATTTCTAAATCCGAAAAGACTGCTCCACGCCAGAACACAGCACCCTTGATTTGGTTTTAGGCACTCTCGCGTACACCGGACTGCTCGGCATCCAGCGAGGGAAATCGAATGGAAAACGCTGTCCCTTTTCCGACAGTGCTCTCAACACGAATCCGACCATGATGCTGATCAACGATTTCCTTGCAAGCTGACAATCCGAGGCCTGTCCCCCCTTTGCCGCTCCCGTCCGGTCCGTTCTTGGTCGTAAAGAAAGGTTCGAAAATCCGTGGTAGATGTTCCGGTGCAATCCCCTTGCCCGTGTCGCGAATGGTCAACACGACCGAATGCGTGCTGGCTTCAAAGGCAACGCGAATGCGAATGGTGCCAACTTCACCGATAGCTTGCCTCGCATTGGTAATCAAGTTGAGCAGCAAACGCTGAATCTGATTTCCAGCAGCGGAAATCAAGGGGACCTCGTCAAATTGCGTCTCCACCGCGACCCGATACTTTTGAAGCTCGCGCTCGAGAAGGACCAGTGTATCTTGAACGAGCGGTACTAAGTTCGTTGGCTCCATGTCGCCGCTTCTGTTGCGAGCCAACCCGAGCACGGTGCTTGTGATTTTCGCACCGCGATTGGCCGCATCGAGGATACGTGTGAACGCTTTCTCACGACTTGCGTCATCCTTGTTTCGCAGCCCCATTTTTGCGTAATTGAGAATGGTCATTAGCAGGTTGTTGAACTCGTGCGTCGTTGTGCTTGTCAACTCTCCGACGGCCGCCAGTCGCTCAACTTGCGACAGCCTAGCTTGCAACTGAGCAATAGAGTCTTCCGCATGACCCACGGGCTCGTGCTCATGGCTTTGCGGCGCAGAGGTGGTCCCTGGCAAGGCTGAACCCGGCAAAGTGTCCGTCAAACGATTTTCCAGCATGGGAGGTTTCAGTTGGTATGGCGGTCGAGACTAGCGATTGCTACCGTCGCGGGAGTAGCCTGCGGGATGGAAGCCGAGCGAACGCCCGACTACTTGGTTGGTACACGAAGCCCTCGTGCAAAATCAAGCCAGATACGGAAAATGAAAAACTTGAAAGTCACAATTCAGCCCCAAGAACTGCTCCATATTCGGTAACCCAAAGGGAGTTCCTTATGCTTCAAACCGTGGAACGACTAGAACGTCTCCTGGAAATCGCTTCGGAAGAAGGGATCGCCGTCCGGTGCGAATGGCTCGGAGGTATCCGTGGCGGACTGGTTAGGGTTGGACACACCCCCATCCTTTTTGTCGACGAATCCCTAACGGTTTCAGATCAGCTCGAACAAGTCCAAGGGGCGCTTGAAATCTTGGATTGGACAGAATCCGAGTGGTGGGACGAAATCAACCTGCTGCTCGAACTCGGACAGACCTAAATGAAAGAAAACCAGCTGTTGGGCTAGTCAATTTGCTGGAAAAACGTTATCTAAAGAGCCCCAATAGCCTGGGACTCCCATTTCTCATCCCCTTTCTCAAAGAAATTCGAAAGTCTTTGTTCGAGGAACAATCGAAAATGCAAGTCAGCGAAGATGTTTTTTCCAAGGTTCAATCCGCATTGGTCGACGCTCTCGGGGTCGACGATGATGAAGTTACCGCAGATGCGACCATGGTCGGCGACTTGGGAGCGGAATCGATCGACTTTCTAGATATCGTTTTCAAACTAGAAAAGGCTTTCGGAATCAAGATTGCCACCGAAGACCTGTTTCCAAAAGATATTCTGACCGAAAGCACCTACGTGCAAGATGGCAAGGTCACTGCACCCGGTATCGCAGAATTGAAAAAGCGTATGCCTTGGGCTGACCTCAGCAAGTTTGAAACGAACCCACGCGTTCAAGACTTCGGTGATCTTCTGACCGTTAGCGACTTGTGCCGCTACGTTCAATCCAAAATCGCTTAGTGGATTGTGAGACGCAATGCGCTGGTTTTGGATTGATCGCTTCACTGAATTCGTTCGAGACACACGGGCTACGACCATCAAAAACATCTGTTTTGGCGAAGAGCCAATCGATGATTATTTGCCCGGTCATCCACATTATCCCCATTCTCTCATCATCGAGGGAATGGCGCAAACTGGTGGATTGCTCGTGTCCGAAGCAGGTGGCTTTCGCACCAAAACCGTTCTCGCCAAAGTTTCCAAAGCGATTTTTCATGAGCTTGTGATCCCCGGCGACCAAATGCAACTCAAGGCTGTTGTCCAAGACAAACAGCCCTCCGGGGCCATCATTGAAGGCACCGTGACAGTAAATGGCCAATTGCGTGCCGAACTGGAACTCTGGTTTGCCTTCCTGGATGAAGATCGATTCGCCCAAGGTCCATTGTTTCCACCCGAAGATTTGCTTCGAACACTGCGTATTCTCAAGCTGTTCGATGTTGCTGTCGACCAAAACGGGAATAGAATACATGCGCCTGAGCATATGCTCGAAGCAGAACGCCAAGCGGCGATCGGTTTCGAACGGCGTCGCGTCCACTAGTTTGCGAACCATTGAGTTTCCAACGATCGGGTTGCGAACGATTGCTCGATCGTTTCCAACTTGATGGAACATCTCATCTTCTCACCGGCTATTCGGTCGAGAAGAATAACGAAACCGTTTTGAGGAGTGATTGTGCTGATGCGCCGCCGTGTGGTTGTAACCGGAATCGGAGTGGTCAATCCGCTTGGACACGATGTTCAAACGGTATGGTCTGCCCTCAAAGAAAGCCAAAGCGGAGTAGGACACATCTCGGTGTTTGACCCCACCGGATACCCAACCACCATCGCTGCCGAAGTCAAAAACTGGGATATCTCCCAGGCCGGCGAAGACCCCAACGTTTGGAAACACCGCGGCAGACACACCCGGTTCGCCATCGGCGCTGCCAAACAAGCCATCTCGGTTTCTGGGATCCTCGATTCAGGACTTCCTCCCACGCGACTCGGTGTCTACATGGGTGCCGGCGAAGGCAATCAAGACTTCCACAACTTTACCTCCATGATGGCTGCCGGGGTCGAAAAAGGTGATTTCGACCTTTCCGCTTTCTTGCGTCGCGGTAGACAAATCCTGGACGTGGAATCGGAATTGGAACAAGAACCCAATATGCCCGCAGCCCATTTGGCCGCGCTTTTTAATGCCCAAGGCCCCAACAGCAACTGCTTAACCGCTTGCGCCGCTAGCAGTCAAGCCGTCGGTGAAGCGACCGAACTGATCCGCTGCGGAGACGCAGACGCGATGATCGCAGGTGGCGCTCACAGCATGATCCATCCCTTTGGACTCACTGGCTTTAGCCTCCTCACGACGCTCTCCCAAAGAAACCAAGCACCCACCAAAGCCTCTCGACCATTCGACAAAGAACGAGATGGATTCGTTTTAGGTGAGGGTGCCGGTATCGTGATCCTGGAGGAATACGAACATGCGAAAAAGCGAGGTGCCCCGATCTTCGGTGAAATCTATGGCTATGGCAGCACCGCCGATGCCTATCGGATCACCGACATCCACCCCGAAGGCCGCGGCGCAATCGGCTGTATGCGACAAGCAATCGCCGATGCAAAACTCAACCTAGATGAGATCGGCTACGTCAACGCGCACGGGACCAGCACCACTGTGAATGACCGAACCGAAACCCTCGCCTGCAAAGGTGTTTTCGGCGATCGAGCAAAATTGACCCCCGTCTCCAGCACAAAAAGCATGATGGGACATTTAATCGCCGCTGCAGGAGTTACGGAAATGATCGTTTGCCTGATGGCAATTCGAGACGGCGTTCTTCCGCCCACCATTAATCAAGAAACTCCAGACCCTGATTGCGATTTGGATTATATTCCTAATGTCGCCCGTCCATCGAAAATCAAAGTTGCACTGAACAACAGCTTCGGTTTCGGCGGGCAAAATGTAACGCTCGCAGTGGGTACGCTGCGAAACGACTAACGCTCCAATTCACCGAGCTCCTTATCCAAACTGCGCGAAGAGATGATAACCGACCCGATGCTGCTGGCTTATATCGATGAGTCGCTTCCAAGCGACGTGATGTCGCGCATCGAAACGGAACTGCGCAATGACGAAGGACTTCGACAAAAACTCACCCAACTGATCGGCCAACGCGATAGCGGCGTCCACTCCGTTGGGGACATTTGGCGACGACACCGATTGAGCTGCCCAACCCGCGAAGAACTCGGTAGCTTTCTGCTCGGTGCCATGATGGACGAACAAGCAGACTACATCAAATTTCATCTAGAACAAATCGGATGCCGGTTCTGCCAGTCCAACTTGGACGATCTCTCCGAGAGCCATCACCGCGATGCCGTTATTGCTCGTAGAAAAAAATATTTCCAGAGCAGCGTTGGACGACTACGTCCCGAAGGACGAGGCTAAAACATGCGTGTCGGTCACGTTTGCAAACTCATCCCCGATCGAAAATTCGGGTTCATCAAAACCGATCACTTCCGCGATGATGTGTTTTTTCACTTCTCCGTGCTCAAGGATCTGCCCTGGCGTTTCCTGGAGGAAGGCCAAGAAGTTGAATTCGAAATCAACGAGATCCTTCGACTCGACGAACAAAAGCTGGAAGCAACACTCGTTCAAGCCGCTACAAGACCGCTAGTCAAATCGCTCGATGAAAAGGCGATACCTGAGATGCAAGCGGCTCACCACCCAAAAGCTCGGCAACGCAAACCGCTCTGGCGTGAAAAAGAAAAACCAGCGACTCCACCTGAGGATGCCACAGAACAACCCAGTGAATGAACTCACGGGCCGTGTTTCATGACGATCTTAATTGGCAAGTGCTCTGCTGGCGGAACTCGCGTTTCGCACCCGGCGCTGCAATTCACCTCGCACCATTATCGGTAACGCTTGGCAGTGGCCATAAGTGAACGTAGCGTCCGACGGGATAAACGGTTGGCTCGGTATGTATCCTTTGGTCCGCGTACCCATCGGCAAATAGACTTGAGCTGCTCTTCCCAAAAAACTCGTGTCGACCACTGCCACGTTGTGCCATTCTTGGCGAAATTGCTCTGTCTTGGATTGAACCTCAGCAAACGTGTACCGATCATCCGCGTTACCTAATCGTATGTCGTCCCATCGCAACATCAACACCCGATCTCGATCGCTCAACTGGATTCCACCCATCGCGGAACACCTGGCTGCAGAAACCGAAAGTATGGACTGCGTACCATCCGTCTTGCATACCACTACCATGTAGTCGTCTTGTGGACTCGGTTCCGATTGCCCACGCATCCCAATGCCCTTCGCATTCCAGGTCGCTAGTGACTCACCTCGAACCCCATTCAATAACGTTGATAGTTCCTTTCTAAATTCGGGATCTACAACCGATTGCCATGCGATTCCTTTTGCACTCCATTTCACGTCGATATTCTCTTTCCCAATCATTTGAGAAAGTTCCTTTTCCAACTGCCGTCGACTCGCTTCCAAATCCATGATCGCTTGGTTGCCGTGCGTTGCTAGATCGAATACCTGATAATGCTTGTCCAGCATTGTTTTTACAACCTCCCCGCCTTGCGCGAGGAGCAACATCATTGCAAACTTGTCACGCTCGCCGGACAGGCTCACAAAGTCCTCGGGACTCATTGAAATGTAAGGCTTCAACGCCACTTGCAACGGGCTTGCGATTGCTATTTGCTGGATCAGCCCTGCGAGTTCGTCAAACCGTTTTGCATCCAATGCAGCGATGGCATCTTGCGTTAGCTGGGGATTGCCAATCGTTAATCCATTTAACACCGTCCTAAGCTTTTCGAGAGCGGGCCTGGCGGACTCTAGATAACTCAACAAACCCTTGCTCGCATTTTCAGCCAAACGTTGCATGTCCATTTTCGTGAGCGAGCGTTGCAAGTTATCCGACAGGTTGTCGATAGAGGACGGAGTTGGCAGCGAATTGCCCTCGGTAGTCGTTAAACCGCTCAGTTCCTGTAACACAAATTCGATGCTTGCCACGCGAACTTGTTCGCTCTGGTTTGGTGACTTCGCATCGACATTCTCCTCCGCTAAAGCGGACAATGGGGGCAACTGCCACGCGATCATCGCTTCAGAAAGGGATAAGCCCAGTGGCCCTATCGCAACCGTTTTCGTTGGTACATCCAGCCCTTGCAACGTGACGGACTCCATGGGCGTTGATCTCGCAATCGCATTGGCCCCGTGGTTGCTCCGATTCAGAGTTCGCACGCCAAGGCGAGAGCAACCAAGTAGGCACAGCAGCCCCCATCCCAAGATGAGCCAAAAGCAAGTTCGGTTCACTGATTTGTTTCCTAAAGAACTGGGTCTTACAAAAGCATTACCAATCGCTTTTTGTTAACCAAACAACGTAATTCCAAATCGGTCAATGATGGACTGAATAGGCGTCGCCACTAGGGTCCCATCATCCCCTTTGGAATGAGCGAGGCCGAGGATCTCCAGCCCTTTGAGCGACTCAGGCGCAAATCCGAGCAAAAGCGATCCACTATCGCCTGGCTCGATCAACGACCGGTCGGTCATAGGGCTGACAATGATTTGACCATGCATGTAATGCGATGGACGCACGACAACACTGCCGTGGGTAGACCTGATTACCCCCATACCGGTATTGAGACCCGAGCGAGCGCCGATGATGAACACAATACGGCCGATGCTGGGAACACCAAACCGCAAGGCCATATCAAGCCAATTTTGGTCGGGCCCCAATAACTTGACTTGTGCTGTAGCGTTTTTCAGCTCAACAATGGCGACATCCATCGTCTCATCGCGGACCACGTTTTCAACGCGATTCACCTCCCCAA
>CAIXME010000103.1 GCA_903920425.1 uncultured Pirellula sp.
AAATCGATACGATATGCGGGCATGCCGCGATCGGTAGCTACGGTGGAGTCGAATCCGCCTAGACCTTTCCCTGGTTGACCGTACCAATCCAACTGTACTGACAAAGACTTGCCCGTTGCGTCCAGGAAGCCGTTTCGCCGACGGTAGGCAGTAATATCAAAAGCTCCGCGTTGGCCCCCATAACAGCGTGCAAAACCGCGGCCTGAAACCGTTTGGTTTTGGAAGTCGATGTCGATCAATTCGAGGCTGTTGATGCTCGGTGTTGTTGGTTTCCACGCTTGAGTCATTCCTGCAGCGAGAAAGCTGCTTCCTAGGGAGCAGATCAAAAGAGTGATCCACGTCCCGCGAGGGCGTTTCCAAGCGCGAGAGACGACCAAGTAATCCAGGGGGCCTATGATCAAGCACAGGACCCCGACGATGATGGAGATCGAAGTCAAACTGCCGAGCGTCAAAGAAGGAAAAAAATCCAGGGTCGCATTCAACTGCCCAGACAGATCGTCATACCCTTGGTAGGCGAGTTTATCCGTCCTCGCATCCTTCTTTTCCCATTGATCGTCGTAAAGCCATTTGAGCAATGCCGGCCGGCTCTCCCAGGCTAGTAGCTCAGGACAGTCGATTTCCGTCGCCAACAGAATCAGCTTTCCCGTGCCGTAGGACCATCGCGAAATGAGCGGGAACTTAGTTCGGCTACCGGTTTGCGTTGAAAGATCCACGCTGCCTGACTGCAGTGAAAAGAGTGCACAGGTTAGCGACGCAAGTTGACTTTGGGATCCTAAAAACGACTCCAGTGGTGCCGGTTCGCAATCGTTCGCGATCGACTGCATCGAGCCCGGAATGATTTTGGCAAGAGGTGCTTTGTCCATCAATGTTTGGGCGTTCGCTCCAAGTGACAAAACACATCGTCCGCCGTTGGCCACCCACCCTTCGATCGCTTCTGCGATGGGTTGGCTGATCTGACCGTTTAGGAGCGGATTGCTGGACGACAGTACCAATAGATCGACACCCTCGTAAGCAGTAGCCGAAACGGGCAGCTGTGTCACCGTGGTAATGGGGGTGGTTGTGTATTCCGAAAGGGTATTGCGGACCGATTTCATGGCCGCTTGGTTGAGCCCCAGTTTGTCGCTGCCGATTCCGACAATCCAAGGCTGAGTTGCTGGAATTGCAGTCCCGCGTTCCTCGGAGCTCAGTTGTCGCTGGAAGATGGTTTTGCCATCGCTGCCAACTAATCGAACGGAAATCGGGCGATTCCCCCGGCCGTTCTTGAGTGTCGCTTCGACTGTGCTGATTGACGTAGGGGGCAACTGAACCCGCCAGGCATCGCTCGAGTAAGTTACCTCGACGCCGTCACCGTCAAAGGTCTGCAACTCAATTCTCGCATCCATTGGGGTCGAACCGGAATGGACCTCGATGGAGGCTCGCGTGGTGTAACCCACTTTCCAAGTTCCAGAAAGACCGAGAGCAACTTGAACAGAGGGCTCCCCGTCGGACGCTGCGTTGACGGATGTAGTCCCGAAATTGCCTAGAAAAACAAAGAGAATGGCGACTGAAAGGCGAATCTTCCAAGCAGACGCCCAGATTGGTCTAGACCAAAAAAAGAGTGCTCTCAATTGAGAGCACCATTTCGCAGTGTTTGCTGGCCGGTCGAAGGAGATATGACGCAGCAAACGATGGATGTAGTTTGACAAAGGTGATACTTCGGTTATTAATCGAGACGCTTTACCATTAAGTTCTTAAAGTATACCTTGCTGCCTGGATCGTGAGCTTGCAGGGCAAAAGTTCCTTCATCTAGAACGCGGGTAAAGTCTTTACCTGCTTCAATGCCAGCTGGTTCAGTGTATTCGACCAAAGTCTTGTCATTTACCTTGAGAGTGACCTTTTTTCCCTCAACGATGATTTCTTGCGTATACCACTCGTTGTCCTTGGCGGCAGGCTCGAGCACATCCTTTACTGCGTAAAGGCTGCTGGTTTTTCGTGGGTCGGCCTTGTACGAGAGATTTACTTGGCACTCAAAACCGTACTTTGGCCAGCCGGAGTCCTGAAACTTGGTGTGGAAATAAATTCCCGCATTGCTGTTTGGTAGAGTCTTAACGTCTGCCTTGAAGTGGAAATTTTTGAAAGGCTTTGCATCACCAACGTAGAACAAATGGCTGCGGTCGCCTTGGCAAACCAAGCATCCATCTTCGATGGCCCAGCTCTTTTCGTTTTCGTTGACTTTCCAGCCTGTCATCGATTTGCCATCGAATAAGGATACAAACTCCGACGCAGGTGCGTTGAAGGAGATCAGGCGTTCGGTTGTTTGCTTGCCTTTGGTGTCACCGCCTGGCAATAGACCATCTTTGATCCGCTCGCCGAAGGTCTTGTCCTTTCCGTCCGCCTTCTTCTCTTCCACCTTCTTCAAAATCTCTTCGATTTCCTTTTTGGCTTGATCGGGATTGCTCTTGAGCATTGGCTGGTACTTTTTCTTGTCCAATCCAGCGTCGTGCAGCGCGTCACCGTACGGATTGTGCTTCTTCTTGTTTTCCATATCGATATGGCAAACATTGCACTTTGCTTCGCCAGCAAGCTTTTTGAAGTCCTCGTTTTTGTTCCCTTCAACATAGACCCTGGCAAATTGCTCGCCAAATTCTTTGATTGCAAGAGCAGGACGGGACGAGACACCTGCCATCAAAACGACGGCAAACACAAACAATAGTCTTTTCATACGAGACAACTCTCCAAAGGTGGGAAGGTATGGTTTCCCTCAGTGTCGTAATGCTGAAGGACATGAGGAAATCCATCAAAACTCTCTGCTGGGGACTCCTGATTAAAATACCGGAGTTCCTAGCTGTCAAACCGTGTACCCCGACAGAGGCAAATTAGATGCCAAAAAACACCTTTAGAGTGGTTGCCGGATTCAACCGCGGGGTTTTGAGATGGTCGGTTTGGGGAGAGTGTAGCAGAGCGACTCACCTAGTGGCCCGAGAAAAGGCTTTCACGCATTCAAGCACAGTGCTTATCAACTTTTTTCTATCGAGGGGTTTTGTTAGGTAATGACTGCAGCCCGCCTCAATGCATTTTTCTCGGTCGCCGGTCATGGCGTGCGCGGTCAGTGCGATAATGGGTGTGAGGTGTCCAAGGTTCCGAATGAGGCGGGAGGACTCATAGCCATCGAGAACAGGCATTTGCATGTCCATCAAAACAACATCGAATGGACTTCCTCCTTTGATCTCGCTTTCCAGTGCCTCGAGAGCCAGGAGTCCGTTTTCGACGATGACAATATTGGCACCTGCCTTCTTGATGAAAAAGGAGATGAGGCGCTGATTGTCTGTACCATCCTCGGCTAGCAAGACTCGCATCCCATTTAATGGCAGTGCATTCTCAACATGGGAGGCAGATTCTGGTTCCGACGATGAGTTCTGTTGAGTGGTAGGGTCCTCGCGATGCAGAGCCACCAACTGGGTTGGGAGACGAACTCCGACTGGCAATTTGATTCCGAGTGTAGTGCCAACGTCAAGGATTGAAGATCGCAGATCTACGTCGCCGCCCATCAATCGAGCCAACTGCCTTGAGATATTTAGGCCCAATCCCGTTCCGCCTTGTTTGCGGGTCATGGAGTTGTCCCCTTGAACGAATGGGCGAAAGAGTACGTCTTGATCGCCTGGGTGAATACCTGGTCCCGTGTCGCGAACCAAGAACTCCATCCACTCTGGTGAGGAACGTTTGTAGATCAGTTCCACGCTGACTGTCCCTGAGTTCGTGAACTTGATGGCGTTTCCGATCAAGTTGATCAATATTTGCTTCAATCGTGTCGGGTCGATTAGGATTTGTTTCGGAATCAAATTATTCGATAGCACTTCAAAGCGAAGTCGTTTCGCTTCTGCGACAGCACGCAGCGCGTTCTCCACCTCACATACGATCTCACTAGGTGAGCATAGGCTGGGCTGGATAGTCATTTTGCCTGCCTCGATCTTTGAGAAGTCGAGTATGTCGTTGATGACCTGCAGCAGGTGTTGGCAATTGCGGCGGATGGATTGAATCGCTTCGGCATGGATCGGCGATCGCATCAGGTCCGGACTGTTTTCATGAAGTACGTCGATGTAGCCTGTGATCGCGGTCATCGGTGTTCGTATTTCATGGCTCATGTTGGCCAGGAACTGACTTTTAAGCCGACTCGCGTCTTCGACTTTACGCGAGCTGATAAAGTTTCCAATCGCTTTGATACGAAACGTATCATGGAGCGTCCAGGGGGCCGAGTGCCACTGTACCACTTGGCACCATTTTTCAAACGACTTGCGAGGACTGAGTCTTGGCCCTTCGGGGCCTTGCGTAACGAGCTTTCGCGGATCGCCACTCCACTGGATCGCGTGCGTGCATTCCTTGCGAAACCACAGGATTTCCAACGGTGGCTGCTGAGATATGATATTGATACAGCAACCGCACACATCGCTGGATAGTTGTATTGTTTCGGGGCAATTATGTAACAACGATCGAGTTGATACGACCGATTGAGAATACTGCACTTGAGATTTCAGGGACTCGCGAATCTGATCCACTGCGGTGTCGTCAGGGACGATTCCAACACCTACCTTGCGAGTGTCGTCACAGATAACCATCCCGCTGCATCCCAGCTGGTCAAGCATGTTGGTGGAGTGTTCTAGTAGACGTCGAAACCAGTCCACTTCACGCCCCACGTGACACTCGAGTTCTTCGTGAAGGTACTGGCTCGATTCGATAGCGTTCCGCATTTCTCGTTGCTCCTCTGCCTGAATCGCAAAAGAAACGATGTGTGCTAAGCCGTCGCATAAATTTCTGAGTTTCGCATCGATATGTTTGGCTTGGTAGTGATGGCATGAAACCAAGCCCCAAAGTTTGTTGTCGATCACGATCGAAATCACAAGCGTGGCCCGCACTCCCATATTTTGCAGGTATTCGATGTGAACAGGTGATATGCTTCGCAAATAGCACATCGACATATCCAACGGCCGTATGGGACGGTCCGTAGTTCGAGAAACAACGGGAACCGATTGATAACGGATATCACTCAGTAGTCGAACCCGGTTCAGCAGATAGAGCTCTCGAGCTTGTTTTGGAATGTCGGATGCGGGGAAGTGCATGCCGACAAACTCCTCCAAATGTGGTCGCTTGGACTCGGCGACAACACTTCCGTTCCCGTCAGCATCCATCTGGTAGATCATGACACGGTCGTATTCGGTCATGCTTTGAATGGAGTTTGCTACTTCGGCAAAGACGCTAATCAGGCCTTTATTCGCGGTCGCAGATTCGGTGATCCGACGAAGGCATTTGACATGGGATTGCCATTGCTCAAATCGATCTTGGCTACTCGACATGTGTTCGACTTCGATCACCAGGCAAGTGCCGTGATCGTCCAGTCGGACGCGGTGAACTTCGCAGATAAGGTCTTTGAAAACGCCGGTCAATTCCACCTCGTAACGGTGGTGATCATAGCTCGCCAAAATTTCAGCGAGTTTGGACATGCAGGGCGATTGGTCGGCGGCGTCGACCAGCAACTCCGGTCCCGCGAGTTCCGATCCCAATAGCTCCGTCAATGTCAGGTTGAGGATGCGGTCGACGGGTACTCGCAAAAACTCATGGATGTTTTGGCTTGCGCGAATAATTCGATGAAGATCTGCATCGATTACCAACAACCCGCCAAAAGGCTGGATGGACTCAGGGGTCTGAATTTGCTCGTTATCGCATTGAGCAAGGACGTCCTCGCTGACTTTTGCAATGTTGTAGGTCGCCATAAAACGCCGTTTAAAACCAGCTGCGCAAAGGTTTGGA
This sequence comes from uncultured Pirellula sp., assembly GCA_903920425.1. GTDB lineage: Bacteria > Planctomycetota > Planctomycetia > Pirellulales > Pirellulaceae > JBKCUI01. The sequence goes on from CAIXME010000103.1 coordinate 5,782, forward strand.
AACACTTGGGCTGTAGGCACACGATCCAGCGTTTCGATTTCATTCGTATGTGTCGAAAGAACGATCAATTTTGTACTTCGATTCTTAACTCCCTAGTGAATAACCGGATGTGGTCAATTTGCACACTTTGCATAGCCATACTTTTGGGTGATGAGAACCTTGTCTGTGTAGGAGGCATTTGCGTTCGCTCACGATCGAACATCCCCCACATGCTACATTTCAACTACAATGGACCATCATGAGAAACCTCCACTTCACTCGCGAAACAAAATTGGTAGATGCGACTCGTCGCCGCTTTTTGAATGATTGCTTTGGCGGCTTGGGCGGCGTTTGGCTGGCAAGCGCTGTCGGCTCTGGCCTCAACGCTTACGATGGCAGCAACGAGAAAGCTTCGTCCACTCAGGCATCCGGCCCAGCCAGTGCCAAGATTCCCGCAAAGGCCAAGCGGGTTATCTTCTTGCACATGGAAGGTGCTCCGAGCCAACTCGAGTTATTTGACTACAAACCAGAACTCGCCAAGTGGGATGGCAAGGAATGTCCCAAGGAGTTTCTCGACGGAAAGCGGTTTGCTTTTATCCAAGGTACTCCAACCATGTTGGGGCCTCAGTTTCCATTTGCCCAGCACGGGCAGTCTGGTGCCTGGGTATCTGATCGCTTGCCTCATTTTGCAAAAGTGGTCGATGAAGTTTGCTTTATCAAGTCGATGCAAACGGATCAGTTTAACCACGGGCCAGCCCAACTGATGGTCCACACGGGGCAATCTCGCATCGGATACCCCTCGATGGGTTCCTGGGTGACGTGGGGACTTGGCTCTGAGAATGAGGACGTGCCTGGTTTCATGGTGCTGTTGTCTGGAGGACGTTTTCCTCGCGCGGGTAACAGTCTATGGGGATCGGCCTTTTTGCCTTCGGTGTACCAAGGGGTGCAATGCCGTTCGAAAGGGGAGCCGATCTTGAATGTCGCCAATCCCAAAGGTGTTTCCAGAAGCGAACGTCGCGACATGCTTGATACACTTTCTGAACTGAATCATCACTCAAGTCAGCTCTACCACGACCCTGAAACCAGCACTCGCATTGCCCAGTATGAGATGGCATACCGTATGCAAGTGGCGGTCCCCGAGTTGATGGATATCAGCAACGAAACACAAGCAACACTGGATCTGTATGGGGCTAAGGTTGGCAAAGAGTCTTTTGCCAACAACTGCTTGCTCGCGCGACGCATGATCGAAAGCGGTGTCCGTTTTGTTCAGTTGTTTGACTGGGGATGGGATTCACACGGCGCTGCGAAAGACGAAGCGATCAACGGAGGATTTCAGACTAAATGCAATGACATTGATCAAGCGATGTCTGGCCTACTGATAGATCTCAAGCAGCGTGGATTATTGGACGACACGTTGGTTGTGTGGACTGGTGAATTCGGTAGGACGTCCATGCGCGAGAATCGTGGTGGTAAAGACACGTCGAAGGCGGAATTGGTCGGCCGCGACCACAATCCTGATGGCTATACCATGTGGTTGGCTGGTGGCGGCGTCAAATCTGGCTTTACTCACGGTGCAACGGATCCGATGGGGTATTTTGCGGCGGAGAATCCGGTGCCTCTACGAGATCTTCATGCAACGTTGCTGCATCTGTTGGGGTTGGATCACTCTCGACTCAGTTTGCTCTTTCAAGGATTGCAGCAAAAGCTCACTGGCGTCAAACCGACGAAGATCGTGACTGAGATCTTAGCCTGATGCCCGGCTAAGGCATTGCGAACGCTGTGGTTACGGTTTCCTAAGTTACAATAGACGCTGACGTGGTCTCTCTGTTTTTGATTCTACAAATCAATCAACCCATTCAAAACGCATTTATCTATGTATGCACAACAACCCTCCTGTTGGCTTTCGGTGGTCATCTCTCTCGCGGCTGGACTCGTCGCCACGGTTGCGTATTCACACGCTCAGGAGCCTGAGAAAGCCCAAACCTATCCCAATATTGTCTTAATTGTTGCCGACGACTTGGGCATCAACGATTTGCACTGCTACGGACGTCGCGATCACCATACTCCCAACTTGGATCGTCTGGCCGGCCAAGGTATTCGATACACGAGCGCCTATTGCGGTTTGTCGATTTGTTCCGCTTCGCGAGCCTCTCTCATGACGGGAAAATTTCCATCTCGTTTGCAAATGACGACTTATCTTCCAGGTCGTGCGGACGCGGATTCGCAACTGCTGTTGCAACCGAGAGTGCAGTCGTATCTACCGCTAGAAGAGCAAACCATCGCGGAGTTGCTCAAGAACGTAGGTTATCGGACTGGGATTTTTGGGAAGTGGCATTTAGGTGGGAATCAATACGGTCCAAAGAATCAGGGCTTTGACATGGCAGTGGAGCCTAGCGGGAATGGCAAGCTCGACGAGGAAACCGGCGGGAAAAACGAGTACGCAATCGCTCGTGCTGCAAGCCAATTCCTACTCGACAACCAAGATAAGCCTACGTTTTGCTACGTACCACACCACTCACCTCATATCGGACTTGCCGCTCCTCCATCGCTGGTCGAAAAGAATGGCGATGCATTTCATCCGCTGTATGCGGCCACCGTGGAGTCACTCGATAATTCCATAGGACTGTTGTTGGCAACGATCGACAAACTGGAGCGTCCAACCGTGGTAATTTTTACGAGCGACAATGGCGGGCTCCATGTACCGGAAGGGCATCCCGAGCCTGTGACGCATAACGGTCCGTTTCGAGCAGGAAAGGGCTACCTCTATGAAGGTGGGCTGCGGGTTCCTTTGATCGTTCGTTGGTCAAACCAAATTGCAGCCGGGCAAACTATCGACGCTCCGGTATCCCTGATCGATTTGACACCCACGCTAATGGACTTGGCTGGGATCGATCCTGCCAAATCAACGGGTCCTTTGGACGGAGTCAGTCTCAAGTCCAATTGGCTCACTGGTGGAACGCAAGGACTTTCTGCGGACCGACGGTTCTATTGGCATTTCCCTCACTATACCAATCAAGGTAGTCGACCAGCAGCGGCCATGCGTCAAGGTAAATGGAAGCTGATCGAATATCTAGAAGATCACTCCCATGAGTTGTACGATCTGGAAAGCGACATCGGTGAGAAAGAAGATATCGCAACAAGATACCCAGATCAAACGCTCACTATGGCGGAATCGTTGCACCAATGGCAATTGTCCTCGGGTGCACAGATGTGTTCCGAGAATACGACTGCCAATAGAGAGTTGCATCGCGCTCTTTATGTGGACAACGATCCAACTCGCCTCGACGCCTCTAGCGCAAGTGCAAAGGCTGTTGGGGAGCAATGGAGAGATTGGCGGAAGAAGATGAACGAAGTGGTGGTCAATCGCCAGGCACCACTGAAATCCGCTGTAGGGGAAATCCATCTTCCTGCCAGCCAAGGGACCGTTCATGGCAAAAACCTGCGCTATGAACCCGAGTCTTATAAGAACGTCTTGGGATATTGGACGGAGGTAGACGACTGGGCCGACTGG
>CAIXME010000104.1 GCA_903920425.1 uncultured Pirellula sp.
AGCAGAGGAAACGGAGTAAGTATCAATTTCTAATCTCCGTTATCTCCATTGCCTCCTGTTCAATTCCAGTTCGAAAAGGAACTCGGTTACACGAAGCTCTCTCGAAAAAGGGCCGCACGATTTGCTCTGTGATTTTTGTTGTGTTGAACAGGAGATAACAGAGTCACTACTGTTTAAAGCACGAGCCGAAAAAATCGCTCTTGGCAAGCAAGATCAAGAATGCTCGCGAAGCAAAGGTTGCTGGATGTAATTTGTTGGCACGGACGTAATCGGTTCTTGCAAGATCGCATCGCGTCTACGACGTGCAACAACGCGTTGGTACCCCAGATGGCGTCCGCCATCAGCTTCCACGGTCTGGATTTCCAGAAGATTCTCAGGGGCAATATGTCGATGCCATTCAACCCAACGTCGCCAACCGTCGGGCATGTTATCCGCCAGTTCGACATCTACAATCCCGGATCGTTCCCAGTGCCTACGCCACCAAGCCGCCGAATGCATGCTCCAAAGCAACGGCTCGGAACTAAGCCACTCCACTAAATGCGATGGCACATCGCCTTCTATTTCATCGATAAACCCCGCAGCAGCGATCGCAATCTTGCCGTCAGGCTTTACCAGCCTTGCGAGATAACTCAAATAATGATCATCGGTACCAAAGTATGGAAATGCATCAATCGACACGATGGCGTCAAAAAAATCCGCGGCAAAGGGCAGACTACGCGCGTCTGCATGTATCGGGAAGACGTTTTGCTCCAAGCCAGCGTCGCGGATACGTTTCAGATTTTCCGTCGAACTGAACCACAAATCTGTTGCCCAAACTTTCACACCGAATTCGCGTGCCAGGAAAATCGATGAAGCAGCGCGGCCGCAACCTAAATCCAATACATTCATCCCGGGCTTTAAATCCAGAGCGGTCGTCAACCATTCAGCAAGCCAAACCGAATTCGCTCCTCCACTAGCGCTCGCGAGTAGCCAATCAGGATGGTACGCACAGGAACGGGGGAACTGAGGAACAAAGAGCGAAGTGGATACTGACATTATTTTCTCAAGTTGGGCCTAATAGAAAAAGCTCTTTCGCCAATCACAATCAGGAGAATTCACTTTCTAGCCCGCATCGGACTTCGATCACAGAATTGGATTGCGTGAGTCATCCTAATTTTTCATATACCGTACAACAACTAGGCTGTTAAGTCTACGTTTGGAGTCTACGGAAACGATCGCTTTCCGTGCAGCAACCAGCCAATCGGTGTGTAGCGAACGAATACGACGTAAGTCACAAAGCATGGCACCAACGTTCCAATTAAAACCATCGCAAACTTGGTCCACATCGGTATCGGCATCGGGACCAACAGCGTCTGGAGGAACAACACGATCGGCAAGTGCAAGAGATAAACCCAATAGGACGAGTCGGCCAAGAAACCAAGCATCGCGTTTTTGCTGCTTAGGTAGCGTTGACCAAGCAGTATCGCTGCGACCGTCAACAACGCCGACAAATACGCAGTCAACAACGCTTCCAAACCGGTAATCCAGTATGGCTGCTTTGCGATGCCACCCACGAGATCTTTCAACTCCAAAACGGGCATCATGAAGTAATACGGGACATAAAAAACCAAGCAGATGGCGACGATGTACCAAACATAGGGACACCAAGATTCAAGTTGTTTCTCCCTGCCATAGAGAGACCATCCGCCGAAATAGTACAGCCCATAGAACGCAAATGGCCACCAAGACGGCACAAACGACTCCGGCGCCGCCAAGGGAGTTCCACCCGCGATCGCTCCAGGAATCAACAGGATTGGACACAGCAACAACAAAAGTGGATAGCGAAAGAGCTGATCCAGTCTCGGCAATTTGACATTGTACAGAACGGCTCCGATCGCCGAGAAAGCCACCAGATAGTAGAGGAACCATAGGTGCATAGTGCTTGGCGGCTCCCGCTTTTGACCGGCTGAGGTATCCTTAACGGCAGCAGCGATTAACCCCATCAACCCACGCGGCGACTCCAGGTACGACAACGAGAACACAATAACGATCGTCATTGCCCCCAAGAGAAACGGGTAGAACAGCACAAACGGGCCGACGAGCCTCAGCATACGACTCCAAACAAAGTGCTTAAGCCCTTTGCGATCAATCACCAGTTTCGCAAAGTACCCGGACAGGAGAAAAAAGAGTGACATTCGGAACAAGTGGATGAACCAAACACTTGCGTCGATCACCACACTCCCATGCGGATCCGTTGCAAGCCATATCGATTGAGCTGGCTGTGCATAGGCAAGCGCAGAATGGAGGAAGATCCCAAGCAACATCGCCAACGCCCGCAAGTTATCCAAATAATGAATTCGCGATGTTGGCAGCGATGAGACCATCGATCCTTGGCCATCCGGCAGACGGGGCTCCGCTATAGATGGAATTGCAATGCATGGATCCGAAGATGCGATCGACATCTAGACCAAATCCCTCTTGCGAGTTTGAAACAGAAACGCAATCACCAGCGATGCCGCGATCAACAGCAGCTCCACTGCAATTATCTGCACAACGAACGCGGGCCAAGTGAGCACATCGCTCTTTACAACTTCTGCGACCTCAGGATCTGCGAACAGCTTCATCAAGAAAATGTTGAGGCATACGTTGCAGCTAACCATGATGCAAATGGTCCACCCCACCGACTCAGACACCACTGCCGTCAATAATTGCAGCATAAACCCGCAGAGCAAGAAAAAGAAAATAGGAGGAAGCACGACGACATTTCCCTGCTTGCCCATGACAAACGTCGCTACGACCAAGCAGCCGAACATTGCCGTCCATGGGATCAAATAGGTAGTCAAAACCACGGAGATCTTTCCGATCGAATAGTCCAGAAGGCTGATCGGAAAACTCATCACGAAGAGCTTGGTTTGCTCGGTGGTTTCGGCAAGCATCAAGGTACCAATCATATGGATGCCTGCAGCGATTGCTACGGTCAGCACAAGGACGAATCCGACATATGCGAGTGTTGTATTGCTCGTACATGCCAAAGCGGAAGCCGCTAATCCTGCCACAAAGTAGGCGAAGAGATGACGGCGACTCAGAAATAGATCTTTTAAAAACAGAATTCGAATCGCTTGTAGATTCATGACTAACCTTCCTGACGTCCACGTATAACAGAACTAACGAAGATCTCTTCTAATGTCATCGACTCAACGGATTCGATTACCACACCAGGTGTTTGCAACTGGACTGGCAATTCCCCTCGGAATTGATTGAATGACAATACATGCAGGTTGCGATGGCTAGACTCGAGTCGCACCCCGTCGACACTCGGCAGTGTCCAAGACTCAGGCGCATGCAACTTGATACACTTCCACTTCTCTAAAAAGTCATCGCGGTTGCTCGATGCAATAACGCGCCCACGGTCGATGAACGTAATCGAGTCACTGATTTGCTCAACATCCTGAGTGTTGTGCGACGAATAGAGAATCGTGCGGCTCTCGTCTTCTACCACACGCATCAACTCGGTGATGACTTCGTGTTTTGCAACCGGATCCAGACCATTGGTCGGCTCGTCGAGAATCAATAATTTTGGCCGCCTGGCGAGAATCAACAGAAGCATGGCCTTCACGCGTTGACCATGCGATAACCCCTTGATGGCTTGTTGAGGAATCAATCCAAATCGGTCCAGCAACTGACCTGCATACACATCGTCCCAATCTCGGTAAAGCGATCGCACGAGTTGCATGTGCCAACTGAGTGTTTCAGGCTTATAGAGTCGCATATCGTCGGAAAAATAGCCGATGTCCTGCTTCGCCGCCGCGTCATTGGAAGATATCGCTTTATCCAGGACGGAAACAGAACCGGCACCGGGCTGAACCAACCCCATCAAAATCCGCATCGTGGTCGATTTCCCCGCTCCATTGGGACCGATCAAGCCAGCGACCGTACCGCGTTCAACGGTGAAGTCGATATTTTGCAATTGGAAATGCTTGTACGATTTGCTCACACCCACCATCGAAACGGCAAGTTCTGTCGTTGTGGAGTTCCCAAGTTCGGTGGTCATTTTTCATCCTTCTGAATTTGTTCGTACACTTCGGCGATTCGCTTCTGCAACTCAGTCTTGGATTTCCCGAGCAACAACCCCAAACTGGCAGCCTGCTTGAGGTGATCGCGTAACTCGCTCTCTTGAATCGAAGATTGCAGTCCCGGCTTTTCAGCCACGACCGACCCCTTACCCTGCCGCGTCGCAATCACCCCCTCGCGCTCTAGCTCTAAATAAGCACGCTTCACAGTGATCACACTGACTTTGAGCCCGGCCGCCAACTCTCGAATAGAAGGCAGTTCGGTCCCCGGAGGTAAATCACCCACCGCCACCCGTCGCTTTACCTGCTCAATCACTTGCAGATACAGCGGACGAGGGTCGCCGAGCGAAATCGATATCCAACTGTGCATCGTCATATACACAGTATATACAGAGTGATTCGCAAAGCAAATACGGTTCTTGGAAATCGGACGTAAAAGAAATTCGCGATCGCAGCGCTAACTGAATGACGCGAGGTACCGGGCGCCACAGGTTCACTGTCACGAATTTCGAGTACACCCACAGCAGCTTGTGAGACTTCGATCAGAGCGATCCCCACTGGAGCTTAGCAGGGGGATTTCATGGCGGGTCGAGGTGGCCGACGAGGTGGCGGCGCTTCGCTTTGAGATATCCGGTGCTTTGGCGGACAGAATCGAGCACGAGCACGAGCACGAGCACGAGCACGAGCACGTTTTGATGATTAACTATAGAGCGAAGCGAAAATCGAAGCGGGCCGTTTAGATGCTGCTTCGTCCGTAGGTTTGGGTCAATTCACCGAGCTTCTCGGCTACTTCTGGCGTGAGTTTACCGGGCTCACATCGCCAGGTCCAATTGCCTGCAACCGTCCCGGGCATATTCATGCGTGCTGAGGTCGGTAACCCCAACAAGTCCTGCACGGGGGCGATGGCGACGGTCGCGACCGAACTCCAAATCGAACGCATCATACCTAAATGAATATCCGATGCGGAGCAATTCAAATACCGCAGAGCAAACGATTTCTCTTTGTCGATTTCCTCTTGAGAACGAGTGCTTCCTTCTCCCGCTTTACTATTGAACCATCCAACCGTCGTATCGTTGTCATGGGTCCCCGTATAAGCAATGCAGTGCACCGGATAATTGTGGGGCAAATCCAACGACGAGCTCTCACCACTTCCAAATCCGAATTGCACGATGCGCATTCCAGGAAAATGGAATCGATCGCGCAAATCGTGCACCTCTTGGGTTATGAACCCTAAATCCTCCGCAATAACCGGCAATGTACCTTGCACCGTCCGCTGCAGAGCTTCAAAGAAGCTATTGCGAGGTCCTGGCTTCCATTGCCCTACTCGGGCATCGGGTAGATGAGCAGGAATCTCCCAGTACGACTCGAATCCACGGAAGTGATCGATTCTCAATAGGTCACAGAGTTGCAACATACGATTGAAACGTCGCATCCACCACTCATAGTTCGTATTCTGGTGGACATCCCATTTATAGAGAGGGTTACCCCATCGCTGCCCCAATACCGCAAAGTAATCAGGCGGGACCCCAGCGACGACCGTCGGATTACCTTGTTCATCCAACTCAAACAGATGCTGCATCGACCACACGTCAGAACTATCCATCGCGACGAAAATTGGGATGTCACCAATGATTCCCACTCCGTTGGAGATGGCGTATTGCCGAAGCGATTGCCATTGCTGCTCAAACAAGAACTGGATGAAAGCCTCGAAGTCGCAAGCCACTCGTAGCTTTTCTCTCCAATGCATCAAAGCTCCATGGTCGCGACGCACCAACCCTTGATCCCATTCGTTCCAAGCGCGATCTTCATGGAAATTCTTGCAAGCGATGAATAAGCAATGTTCTTCCAACCAATGGGCTTGCTGGTGCCGGAACTCGTCCACTTGAGGATGGAGATCCGAACGATGATTTTGATAGCGTCGAAACGCCATTCGCAACAGTTCCATCCGCTTGCCAGCTGACAATTCAAAATGGCACTTGGATGGATCCAGATGGTGATCATTCGAACCGCTCCGGACGGCGTCATGCCAATCCTCGATGCGCAACAAACCATCTCGGACAAGCAATGCCGGACTGATTAGCAACGGATTTCCTGCGAACGAGGATGGCGATTGGTATGGCGAAAAACCATACCCCGTCGGACCGGTTGGCAGTATCTGCCACCAACGTTGACCAGCCTCCCTCAAAAACCGAACAAACGCATACGCCGAAGGCCCCAAGTCACCAGATCCCAAATCACCCGCACTCCACTCGCCATCGGTACCGGTCTGATGGTCGACCGACGTACCGAGCGGCCTCGCTGGCAAAGAGGTCAGGTGCAGCAACAAACCACTGGCTCGAGCAAACAATGAGGACATAGGCCACTCAGGTTAAACAGATGGGAACAATAACACGGGAAAGAAGTGAAAATCAGCTTGATCAAGCGATGAACTAGAAATCGCAATTGCCAGGCGAACGCGGGAAAGGAATCACATCGCGAATGTTTGCCATCCCGGTGGTGTATTGAACCATGCGTTCCAATCCGAGCCCAAATCCAGCGTGTGGGACAGTGCCGAATCGTCGAAGATCCATATACCACCAATAGTCCTCCGTATTCAATCCGGATTCAACCATGCGCTGAGTCAACACATCGAGGCGTTCCTCGCGCTGGCTGCCACCGATGATCTCACCGACACCAGGCACCAAAACATCCATCGCTGCAACGGTGCGTCCGTCTTCATTGAGACGCATATAAAACGATTTGATGTCCTTGGGGTAGTTGTAAAGGATCACGGGACCTTGCACATGTTTCTCCGTGATAAAACGTTCGTGCTCGGCCTGAAGATCGACACCCCAAGCAACTGGATACTCGAACTTTTCACCACACTTGAGCAGGATGTCCACCGCTTCGGTATACGTCATTCGCGTGAACGGCTTGTCCAACACGAGTTGCAACGCTGCTGTTACACCTGGCTGAATTCTCTTTTCAAAAAAATCCATATCCTCAGCACAGTGAGTTAGCACGTCATGAATCATGTGTTTCAGATAACGCTCGGCCAACGTCATATTGTCGGCTAGCTCAAAAAAAGCCATCTCAGGCTCGATCATCCAAAACTCAGACAAGTGCCGAGTTGTATTGGAGTTTTCAGCACGGAATGTAGGCCCAAAGGTATAGATTTTCCCTAATGCTGTTGCGTAGGTCTCACCCTCCAATTGACCGCTAACCGTCAAATACGATGCCTTACCAAAAAAGTCCTGACTCATGTCGACTTTGCCGTCAACCATCGGCAATCGATCGATAGGCAACGTTGTTACCCGAAACATCTGCCCCGCACCTTCGCAATCGCTCGCGGTGATGATGGGCGTATGCACGTAGAGAAAACCATCGGCTTGGAAAAACTCATGCGTGGAGAAGCTGAGCCGATTTCGCACTCGGGCAACCGCCCCAAACGTGTTCGTACGAGGGCGAAGGTGAGCCCATTCTCGCAGCTTTTCAAAAGTATGCTGTTTCTTTTGCAACGGGTAATCGGTTGCGCTCGCAGTTCCCGTCACCGTCACTTCGCTCGCAAACAACTCCGTAGATTGCCCCTGTCCAGCGCTTGCCTTTATCTCGCCGGAAACAACCACACTACTGCCAACGTGCAAACTCGTAATGTCCGATTGGTAGTTGGGGAGACTGCCATCTGCAATCACTTGGAGGTTCCCGAAGCAACTGCCGTCGTTGAGTTCGATGAAACTGAACCCGCCTTTGCTATCGCGACGAGTCCGAACCCATCCACGAACCTGCGCTTGCTGGCCAATGGATTCGGGAAGCCTTGCTTGCTTGATGGATATCCAATTCATATTTAGTAGAGATAGTTAAGTGGACTGCGACTTGTGAATTTCAAAAACCGGAAAACGCTGGTTGAAAAACCATGCTGAACTAGGAGCTAGCCTGCTGCGATCGCGCTTTGCGTGCGGCGATAAAGGACTGTACGCATAGCCCAACAAACGCAAAACAAATGACCGCCATGGTCCAAACCATTCCCGCAGCTAACGGCTTGACCTCGACGCCGTTGGCCAGCTTGACCAACCCGCTGACGCCTTGGAACAAGGACAACAACCCTCCCAAGAGCCCAAGCGACACGGCTGCGTGCATATAGTGCTTTCTGGACGCCTCACTTTTTGCCGCGAGAATCCCCAACACCATGAGCGGCAATCCAAATCCCGTAGGGATCAACCAAGTACCGAGCTTGAATTCCTGCTTCAGGTATAAAACAATGGCGGACAACGCACACAGCAGGAGCCCGAAAACGATCGTGACCTTAGGCATATTTAAGCGGCCTCTCGACTAAGTAAAATAGTTCCGACAACTACAGAATCCCAAGGGGATTGTTGACGCAGCATTTTTGGGGACGTAAAGTGAAGTGTATGGATGTGTGTTTGGATTTCACACGCCTCATTCTTCTCCGCTTTCCTTGAGTGCATTCATGGCAAACTTTGGGTTCCTCGTTCCAACCGGTGGTGGTGAAGATATCCCCTTGAAAAAGGAGCGAATCCTAATAGGACGACGCGACAATTGCGATATCGTTCTGAGGTTCTCCAATGTCTCGGGCCAACACTGCCGGTTATCCCTAGAACAAGGATATTGGTTTGTAAAGGATCTGGATAGCCGAAATGGTACCAAGGTCAATGGCTATCGCGTGGTCAGAAAACGACTTGACCCCGGCGTAATCCTTACAATCGCTAAACACCAATACGAAGTACGTTACGACCCCGAAGAACTAGGGGCGATGGGGCCACCACCGGCCGACGATGATCAAATTGATCTCACACTCCGCCGCTCGCTCATGGAGAAGGCCGGGCTCGATCGTCGCGACGAAGAAGACAAAGGTGCCAACAAAAGCGACTCCTTTGACTAGTCAGATCAAATCGCCAGATTTGGCTAGGGGCCCAGTACTCTTCTGGGCCCGCGAGCAGCAAACCACCCGACTCTTTTCCCGCAGCACGAGCTACCCATGTCCCGCATTTCACCCTGGTTTGTTTTACTAATCGCGGCCCTATCCCCCAAGCTCTCCCTGGCTGACTTTCTGCTGATCAACAATCATAGTTTCGAAGCTGCCACTGTCGCTCCTGGGAACTTTTCGACGACCTCCGCTCCCAGCGGATGGTCCGCCTACGGCAACATAGATTTTAACGCTCGAACCATCGGCGTTCTAAACCCAAACTCAACGACTCTCTACGGCTCGGGACCGCCAGACGGCAACAACGTTGGTGTGGTCTTTTTGCTTGATAACTCGGGCGACCAAAGCGCCTTTGCCAACTCGGAAGCAGGCATGCAACAAACCCTGACATCCACACTTCAAAACAATTCGACCTACACGTTGACCGTTCAAGTTGGCAATATTTCCAACGATTCAAGCTTCCCACATAACTCGTTCCAGTTCTTTGGATTTCCAGGCTATCGCGTTGATCTCATGGCCGGAGGAACAATACTCGCCTCCGATTCCAGCCTCGTTTCCGGTTCACCAAGCGAAGGCAACTTTCAACTTTCTACCGTGAGCTTCACAGCCGGAAACGCACACGCTCTTGCTGGTCAGTCTCTAGGTATCCGATTGGTCAATCTCAATAACTCTACTGGAATCGAAGTGAATTTCGACAATGTCCAACTTCAGGTCACCGCCGTACCCGAGCCTAGCTCGCTCTTGCTAGGTACGTCGGCGATCGGAATGCTCGCTCTCTGGCGACGAAGAAGTAAAAATCGATCCGTAAGACCAGATATCACAGCGTGACCATAAGCCAATCCGAGCAGTAGCAATCCGCAATGGGCTGATCTACTACTGCTTATTCTCAACCGTTCCGTGTGGACGCACTCCAGCTCCCTTACGCTTGGTGAGCGAGTCACCCAAGTCCGCCCGCCACATTTCGGCGGCAGCTTGCAAACGAGCCACTACATCGGGATTCTGGTCCGCAACATCGCTTGTTTCACCAGGATCGTTTTGCATGTCATATAGAGACAAACCAATTTTCTTGCTTTCGTACGATACGGGTACTCCATCTTTGCCGCCACTTCTACCAGCAAGCGTCCGATAGGTGTGAGGCAAAATCAGCTTCCAACGCCGATCCCTCACACCCTGCAATTCGTCATTCGCATAGTAACAGGGCATTGTTTCGTGTGGAGAAATTGATCCCTCGATTCCAAGCATCAACGGAGCGATGTCGCGTCCATCAATGGTATGACTTGGCAACTCCGCATGAATCAGCCCAGCAACGGTCGGCATGATGTCTACGGTACCAACCAATTCATCGCAGGTTGTTCCCGCTGGAATGACGGACGGCCATCTCATAATGGTTGGCACTCGCGTCCCCCCATCCCACGCCGTCCCTTTTCCTTCTCGAAACGGACCAGCAGAACCCGCATGCTCTCCATACGAAAGCCAAGGACCGTTATCAGAAGTGAAGATCACGAGCGTTCGATCGTCGATTCCACACTCTTTGATCGCATCTAATATTTGACCTACCGACCAGTCCACCTCCATGACGACGTCCCCAAAGAGCCCCTTGCCGCTCTTGCCTTTAAACTTGTCCGACACATAGAGAGGAACATGCACCATCGAATGTGGCAAGTAAACCAAAAAGGGCCTGTCTTTATTGGTCCGAATGAATTGAACCGCGCGCTCGGTGTAACGCGTTGTCAACTGCGTCTGGTCTTCTCCGGTTACCTCCGCATCGATAGTCTCCGTGTTTTCGATTAATGGCAGCGGTGGGTAAGGCTCTTGGTAGTTAGGTTTTTGCTTTCTCTGCGCGACCACATCGGGATGATTGGGCCACATATCATTGGAATACGGCAATCCAAAATAGCTGTCGAATCCATGCTGAGTTGGCAGAAACGGAGGCAAGTGCCCTAAGTGCCACTTCCCAATACAGGTCGTCGCGTACCCCTTTTGTTTGCAGATCTCACCGAGTGTCACTTCGGATGACGAAAGCCCCGTCGTTGCACTTGGCCCCAATGCACCATGGAAACCAACTCGCTCGTGATAGCAACCCGTTATCAATGCCGCTCGCGACGCGGAACATACCGCCGACGAAACATGAAAGTTCGTAAAGCGTCGCCCTTCTCGGGCCATACGATCAAGATTGGGTGTGCTAACCAATTGGCCACCAAACGGCCCAATGTCGGCGTACCCCAGATCGTCGACGAAAATGACCACCACATTCGGTGCTTCGTTACGAGATACAACCTCTCTCGACGTTCCGATACTCGGGATCAGAAGCAACGCAACGATGACTATACTCAAGAGGGGTGTTTTCATGCTACAAATCAAACAGAGAGTTTCAAACCAAGCAATCACAATCCGATTGCAAAAAGTATACACTAACAATTCGAGCCGAGCCCTCATCAACCTCGCCCCCCACCCTCCCCACGAAACCACTTTTGGCCCGTTGGCACAATCCCTCTCATCATGCACACAAAATACGTTTATTGCATTGCAACTCTACTAACGCTCTGCTTCGCTCAATTCTGCGCAGCCCAAAATCCTCTTTTCCCAGAAGCGCCTGGCGTTGTTTCATACACGTACCGAAATCAGTTGGCAAAAGATCTTCCTGGCACGCTCGACACTATTAAATCGCTCGGGATTGTCGACATGGAGTTTTCGAACCTGTTCGGAAAAACCGCATCTGAGATCCGTGCACTGCTCGATGAACGTGGAATGTACTGCTCCTCGTTCGGCGTTAGCTATGATGATCTACGGAACCGTTTAAACGAAGTCACCAGCAATGCCAAAACGCTCGGAGCTAGTTACGTGCGCGTGGCTTGGTTACCAAGCCGACAACCATTCACGTTAGAACTCGCCCAAAAGACGGCCGAGGAATTCAACGAAATCGGCAAGCGACTTCGTTTGGAGTTTGGACTGACGTTTTGTTACCACAATCACGGCTATGAGTTTGTACCGTATCAGGACGGTACACTTTTTGATGCGTTGGTAGCGCAGACCAATCCACAAGACGTTAGCTTTGAACTGGACGTTCTCTGGGCATTCTTTCCAGGCGCTGACCCTGCAGCGATCATAGAACGACACGGGGATCGAATTAAGCTCCTACACTTAAAGGATCTTCGAAAAGGAGTAAAAGGGGACCTTACCGGCAAAACGGCCGTCGAAAACGACGTCGCGTTGGGCACTGGCCAGTTAGACATCCCAGCCATAGTGCGTGCTGCAAAGAAAGCAGGAGTCAAACATTTCTACATCGAAGACGAGAGCCCCAGTATCGCTACACAAGTTCCGGAATCCATCGCATTCTTGAAAAGCCTGTAGCCCCATCAACCTTTCCTTCTCCGCCCCCTGAGAAGCCCGCGATCATGCAAAACGCAGCTAACCCCTAACCACTACTCCGAGACCGATGAACTCACCTCCGATTCGCTACGGCCGTACGATTCACGGAATGTCCGCCGTCTTGTTGCCGATGCTATCTCCCAATGAAGTCGATTGGACGGGGTTCGCAAACCACTTTCAACGAACAGTCGACGCAGGCTTGGTTCCTGCAGTCAACATGGATACAGGGTACGGCAATTTACTTAGTCCTGAACTGCGTACCGAAGTCCTGAGAGTTTCCAAGGCAACTGCTGCTGGGATGCCTTTTCTTGCGGGCGCGTATGTTGGAGACCATCCGGGCAGCCCATTGAACCTGGATGCTTATCGGCAGCGTATCGACGAGCTTCAAAAATACGGTGGAACACCCATCGTGTTCCAGAGCTTTGGCCTCACCGAACAAACGCCTATAGACATCATCGATGCATATACGAAGTTGGGTAACCACGCTGGAGCATTCTACGCTTTTGAACTTGGAAAGATGTTTGCCCCATTTGGAGCGATCTATGATTTGGAAGTTTACGAACAGCTCATCCAAATCCCGCAATGCTTGGGAGCGAAACACTCATCGCTGCAACGAGACCTAGAATGGCAACGACTAAACTTGCGTGACCGAGTACGCCCTGAATTCCGCCTTCTTACGGGGAACGACTTAGCAATCGACATGGTCATGTACGGAAGCGATTACTTGCTCGGCCTCAGCACCTTTGCTCCGGAAGCCTTCGCGAAACGCGATGCGATGTGGGCAGAAGGCAATCCTGATTTTTACGAGCTAAACGACTTACTACAGTACTTGGGTTTCTTTGCGTTCCGATCCCCAGTCCCTGCGTACAAACACAGTGCTGCTCAGTTTCTAAAGTTGCGTGGATGGATCGAAACTTCGTTAACATTTCCAGGCAGTCCGCAGCGCCCCGAATCCGATGTTTCGATCCTTGAGGAAATCCTAGGACGAATGAGTTCTATCTGAGTTTGACGGCCGAATCCTTCATGCATTTCCATTCCCATCAGAGGTCATCATGAGACAGATACTTGTATCGACAGCTTGCATATTTATGTTCCTGGCTCCGACGTGGAACATTGCAGCCGACATTTACACCGTCGCAGGGTCCGGAGCCAAAGGGTACAGCAAAAGCGCTGTCGCTGCATTGCAAGCGGAACTGGCCGATCCATTCGGCATCACCCGCGGACCAGATGGCCTACTGTACTTTTGCGAATTCAATGGGCATGTTGTCCGCAGAATAAACAGCACTGGCAATTTAGAAATCGTCGCCGGAACACCAGGAGTCGCTGGCTACGAAGGGGACGGCGGTGATCCCACCAAGGCTAAGTTGAATTTGCCTCACGAAATTCGATTTGATGCCCAGGGAGACTTGTACATTTCCGACATGTCCAATCATGTGATCCGCAAAGTCAACATGAAGTCCAATCGCATTGAGACCTACGCGGGGACAGGCGTGAAAGGCTTTACCGGCGACAACGGGCCAGCAAATCAAGCTCGATTCAACGACCCGATTAGCATCCAGTTCGATGCAAACGGCGATTTATGGATCTGCGATATCGGTAACCAACGACTGCGGGTCGTCGATTCCAAAACCCAAATCGTTAAGACGATTTGTGGGAATGGAGAGAAATCCTCGTTTGGCAGTCAAGCGGTACTCGCAAACTCGACCCCGCTCAAAGGACCACGCACGATCGACTTCGACGCAAAGGGGATGGGATGGCTGGCTCTTCGAGAAGGAAACCAAGTCTACAGAATCGACACAGCCAACAAAACTCTCACGCTCGTTGCGGGCACGGGAGAATCAGGCGATGCAGGCGACGGCGGGAGTGCTTTGTCGGCAAAACTAAAAGGCCCTAAAGGAATTGCGGTTTCCCCAGATGGCAAACATGTCTACTTGGCCGACACAGAAAATCACAAGATACGGCGCATCGATACGGCGTCCGGCACGATCGATCTGGTTGCTGGAACAGGAAAGAAGCATGACGGCCCAGATGGATCCCCCACAGAATGCGGCTTAGCTCGGCCCCACGGCGTCTATCTGGATGCGAACGGCACGCTATACATCGGGGATAGCGAAAACCATCGCGTGCGAGCGATGCTCATCAAGTGAAAATTCATAGGCGTCGAGCGATGTAGCAACGCTACCTAAGTCAGCCTATGCCTCGATGGATTCAGACTCGTTCGCGAGACAGACGAAGATTCCTGCCGCCAACAAGTCGGCCACGGTGCCGGGATTTCTCTGATGCAATTCGTCTCGCAAATAGCCGTCAAACTGAGCCCAAGCAGCCTCGAATTGCGGACTACCATAGGCTCCCGCGATCATAACGGACTCGGCTTCGTCTTTCACGCGGTCTGCGATGTGAACGCCTTGCTTGCGTGCGATCAAACTATCACGACGTTCAGATAGCAATTCGATTTGCATTCGTCGAATACAGTCCAACCAATGAGCACCTGTTTGCCTATAAATCGAAAGCCTTTTCCCAATCTCAAAAACGAGTTCAAACCTCGTCGCATACTGGAGCGCCACGTCATCTCTCGACGAAGCGACACGCATAGCGTCCATGATGGAAAGTGGCGCCGGGCCTGCAATATCCATCTCCTCAGATTGGCCAAGTCCACCAGGTTTGGCCAATCGAATCGCTTGGTATATGTCCGTCGAATCACGATCACTCAATTCGCCAAGCACTGCATGCAGCGAATCGATCCAAGTCACTTTGCGATGTATTTGATGGGTCACGTGGAGCAGAGACTTTGCAAGTGGAGCCAAAAGCAAAATGGTTCCCAAGCTCGTGTTCGTTTTGGCAGACGTCATCATGGCGTCAACGCATCGCAGCACCATCACGCCCAAACGCTCTGAAACAGTCGCATCCATCGCTTGGCCAATCGAGTCGGCAGCGAGTAAAAAATCGGAATGACTCAGATCATGAAACCCGGCGTGGGGATGCACGTTTCCTGCCTTGATCGCAGAGCACTCCAATTCAATTGAGAGCTTCACCAGGCGCCCGACGGGTCCGTAGCCACTCCACTGGGCCGCATTCGCCTCAACCATTATTGCCAATGTGTTGGCTGAACTGCTTTTCCATCTCTTCAATCACTTCCGCTGCAGCTTCTTCCATGACGTAGTGCCCCACATCAGCAAGCTCACGCCGGGTGGCATGTGGCCAGCTTCGCTGCATCCGATCCATGCATATGGGTAAAAAGCACCAATCCTTCATTCCCCAAACGAAATGGATGGGCAAGTGCGATAGCGTTGGCAAATCCTTTTCCAATTGTTCCAAAACATTCCAGGTCGGATGTTCCGCCGTCATGGGAATGTCTCGAACAAATCCATCGATCGCCACGCGATGCGCCGGTGTGTCGTACGGAGCCAGCAATCCATTGCGTGCAGGATCGCTCAATCTGGGTAGCCGGTCAATCGCCATATAGATCGCAGCTTTTGCGAATGCGTTCATGTATCGAATTGCCCAAGACCCAATGAGCGGAATCCGGCAAGCAGCGATCCTGCGGGGCACATAGGGAGGAGGAAACGCCGCTGTGTTGAGGACGACAAGATTTCTGAATCGATCCGCTCGTTGAACTGCAGCCCCAAGCCCGATCGCCCCACCCCAATCATGCACGACTAGCGTAACGTTTCGCAAATCCAATGCATCAATCAGTCGAACTAAATTAGACGTATGTTGCTGCAGCGTGTAGTTATACTTTTGCGGTTTATCGCTGAGACCACAACCCACATGATCTACCGCAACAACGCGATGCGTAGACTGAAAATGGCGAACAAGGGACCGATAGTAAAAAGACCATGTGGGATTGCCGTGCACACAAAGTATGGTACGACCCTCGACCGATTCGGCACGCGGCCCCTCATCCACATAGTTCAAGTGGATATCGGACCCCAACGAAAATCGATGGCTCTCAAAGGGATACTCATCACGCCAGGATGATTTGCTTTTTTCGGTCGTTGCCATCAGCGTCTATAGTCCGCCCTTCGCAGCCTGAATGTCGTCGAATGATCTAAGACGATAAGGAAGCCCAACGTAGTCCAAGACCTTGCATAGGCCGCGCAATGCGACCCCAAAACCATCTGGCCCGCTAAAGCCACCGAACTGCCCTCCACCCTTGACGTGCGGTTCGAGATCCATGAACAAACCAGGGATACCACGTTTTGCCAACTTATTTAGAAGCGATTGATAGTCGCGTTTGATGTCGCGGAAAATCGCTTCGTGGCCGGTGTCTCCGACATCCGCAGGAACGAAACTTTTTAGAGAATCCTCATCCACATGGGTCGAGCGATTGAGAGGACGCTGATAATCCTTCACGTGCAACCATCCCATCCCATCCTTCATAGCCAAATACTCTTCAAAGACTTGATCCGTGGTCATACCCTGACAGACCAAGTTAGCACCGTCAAAGATTAACATCATCGCAGGATCGGAAACACCATCGTACAGTTTCTTGAGTAGTTTCCCCGTCTGTCCGATGAGATTGGCCTCGACCTCCAATCCAAACGTCAAGCCATGCTGGTCACAAACCCTGGCAATCTGTCCCAGTTGATCAACGGCCTGATTGATGTGCAGGTCGGGATCTGTTCCGCG
>CAIXME010000105.1 GCA_903920425.1 uncultured Pirellula sp.
AAACTCGGACCTCAACCTGAAACCGAGGTAGCATGATGGTACTAGATCCCAACCGCAAATCGGAACTCGATGCTGCTTGGATGGAATCGTTGCTGGTGGAAATACACCAATCAGACGCGGCAGAAGAGAAAGCTCGTTTGAACAAGCTATTTGCGACGCTAGATGATCCAAGCGTTGATGTGCCCCTACGGACGAATGACTCAACATCGCGTGTTAGCACCATGATGCGAAGAGTGGCTCCGCTCGCACTGGCTGCGTCACTATTGGTGGTGGTGAGCGTGTGGTGGCTCTTCTCTTCGTCGAGCCAGTCCGCCTATGCCGCAGTTGTTCGCAGCATGAAGCCTGCACCAATGACGAGACTTTACGTTATTCATGCACAAGCGACGGGAATCGGCGGCAACGTCAAACAACGCGAAGTGAAATTGTTTCTTGATAGCCAAGATAGATACGCCGTGAATCACACTGGTTGGTTTGGTGGTGAAGTTTGGTTTGGAGACAATGGAAAGCAAAAGTGGTTTGTGCCTCGTCTAGGACCAGCTGTTAGCGGAGGCGAATGGATCACGAGCAAATGGATGACCAAGAAGGACGCAACATCCCCTTATTTGCACTTGAACACGATTTTGCAACGGATGGCAAATGGATACCAACTCACGAGATTGCCTTCGGAACAACTCGCTTCGCACGATGGAACACTAGTCGACTGCGACCACGTTCGCGGGTTGCTCAAACCCAATAGTAAGAGAGCGGCAAACTCCGGTATTCCGGATTCAATTGAGCTGTGGGCGGATCGCGAATCCGGAATGGCTTACAAAGTGCTCCTTACTTGGCAGCGCGATGCGAGCCAAGCCGGACCAACAGAATGGTCGATCGAGCTTGCAGGCCACCCGAAACTAGGTGACGACTTCTTCGAACCCCGCGGCCACCTGCGTGCAGGCCAACGCATCGTCCAAGTGGGAAGCGAAGCGGAAATGGAAAAGACCGTCCCTGAGTAGCACAAAGAAACAACTCGCTACGCCGATTCCCTCCGCGTAGCGTCTGGAAACACCATAAACGAAGGACTATTTCATGAAACGAACACTTGCATCGATCTACTTTGCAGTGCTGAGCCAGACCGCATTTGCCGTTGCCGGTTCTGACATAGAGACAACGCCAACCGCAGGACCGACCTTTGCTGAGCCGATTGCCTCGATCGTGTATTCGCATTGCACGGCATGCCATCGCGAAGGGCAATCTGGCCCATTTCCACTGGTCACGTACCGCGACGTTTCGCAGCGAGCCGATACCATCAAGGCGGTTTTGGAAAACGGATACATGCCACCTTGGAAAGCAGTACACACAGGATTCGACTTTGCCAACGATCGGCGTTTAAGCGAAAAGGAGAAAGAGCAAATGCTCTCCTGGATCGAGGCTGGATGCGAACCAGGGGACGCGAAAGAAACACCATTGCCGCCATCGTTCCCAGATGGGTGGAGCTTGGGAAAGCCAGATGTCGTACTACAAATGGATCGCCCTTTCTTGATCCCTGCAGATGGCCCTGATCTGTATCGGTCGTTCGTGTTCCAAGTAAACCTGCCGGAAGACAAATGGATCAAGGCGATCGAACTCAGACCGACCGCAAGAACGGCGGTCCACCATGCTCTCTTCTTTATTGATGTCGATGGCGCTGCGAAAGAGCAACGCAGCCCCGATGGACAACCTGGATTCGCCGGTATGAACTTCCTCAAGGGACGGGGCAACGCACTAGAACGCATGCCGGAGAGCTTGGCCCGAGGGCTGGGTGGATACGTGCCTGGCGCGACACCGAATTTACTACCTGGAGACCTCGCTCGGTACCTACCCAAAGGTAGCGACATCGTCATGCAAACGCACTTTCATCCCACCGGCAAACCCGAAACCGAACAAGCGATGCTCGGTGTTTACTTTGCGGACAAACCGCCCAAGCAGCGTTTAGTATCGCTGCAGATGCCTCCCATCTTTGGCATGGGTTCGGGGCTCGACATCCCAGCAGGGAAAGCCAAACACGTTCTTCATGACGAGTATACGCTCCCTATCGATATCTTGGGATTTGAGATTGGTGGCCATGCACACTACATCTGCCGCGAGATGGTCATGACCGCCACGACTCCCGATGGAGTCAAGTCGGAACTCTTTAGAATCGATGATTGGGATCTCGATTGGCAAGATCAATACTTGTACAAAAGCCCGGTCACCTTGGCCAAGGGAACGAAGCTGAGCGTTGACATCATCTACGACAATTCGGCCAACAATCCAGAGAATCCTTTCACTCCACCTCGTCCCATCAGTTGGGGGCGTGAGTCGACCGATGAAATGGGAGCAATAACCATGCTCGTTATCGCGAAAAACGAAGACGAACGGACTCTCCTGGAAAGCGATATGCGAGATCGTGCGCGCGAGAGCCTCGGTAATCGCATCCGTTCGCAGATGGGACGGGCCGGTGGTCTGTTGGGCGGAAATCGAATGGATGGAGCATTCATGAAACTGCTGGACCGCAACCGGGATGGTGCCTTGCAAAAGAGCGAAATCCCAGAGCGAATGCGAGATAGATTGATGGACATCATGGATACCAACAATGATGAAACCCTCGACAAGGCCGAAATGGATAGCGGTCGCCAACAAATGGAAAAGTTCCTCGGGCCCAAGTCGAAAGGGAAGTAGCCTCAATGCGTAACATGAATTCAATGTCCCAGTTCTTGATCGCGATCTATTCCGCGCTGATGCTCGTTTTGCCCAGTTATGCAGACGAATTCGCCAACGCCAATCCTTCGTCCGCAATGAACCTCACGGATCTGCATGGAAAGCCAATCACCACAAAGGAGATTCCCGCCAACGGTGCATTGGCACTTGTATTTGTTACTACGGACTGCCCCATTGCCAATAGCTACCAACCTACAATTTCAAAACTGTCACGCGATTTTCAAGATCGCGGAGTCACTCTTGTCCTAGTGCATGAGGGAGCTGATCAATCGCAAGATAAACTGGAGAAGCATGCTGCGGAATACTCTGTACCATGCAGGCTTGTCTCCGATCCCGATCATCGCATCGCACATCGATTAGGAGTTTCCATTACCCCCGAAGTTTGTGTTCTCAACAACAAAGCGGAAACGCTCTACCAAGGCAGCATCGACGATCTCTATCCAGGCTTTGGTAAAAAACGGCCAAAGCCAACACGGGAACATCTAAAGATCGCACTGGAGGAAATCACGACGGGAGCAGTCGTTACAGAGTCGAGGACAAAGGCTGTCGGCTGCTCCATACCGAAACCAAAATAGAGACAAACCCATTCAGGCAATTCCACTGTTCAGAAGCCTGAATGGATCATCAAACTTCATCGTCCCAATTTTCCAGCACCCACTGCCCATCGTCTGCGTCGACCGCATAATCAGAGTCCACCAAGTCACCTTGAGGGTACATTTTGTTGTATGGACTAAGCATGCCCATATGTCGGAACAAAAATTCCGTTCCAGCAATGCGACCGAAACCTAGATCGGCTAACTGCCTATCGGTCAATTGACAAACACCGCGTCGCACTACGACAGCCGAATGCTTTCCAAGCATATCGCTGATGGTTTCAACGATTCCGGAAAAATACGGAGCCAGACTCGGGTGCAGCGCTGCGTTCCACAAAAAGAGAATGTAATCGGTCTCCATTTTGGGATCGATTTCCTCGTGGAAATTATAGTTCTCATCAAACAAAGCGGTGAACAAGTCCGTCATCCCACCGGAATCGTTGTCACAGATGTCAAACAAACTGATCTCATCGATCTCTGCCTCGATCAATCGCAACTGATCGCCGACGATTCGCCCCATCACCACCTCATCTCCGTCGACGGTATAACCGAGCACCGAAAACTCCACCGGACGAACGTAATCTTCAAGCTCAAACCGCCCGATCGAGGCTGCGAATTTGCATTCCACGCGTATCATTTTGCACGTACTGGGATAAAGGTTATAAAGACGAAGGCTTTGCGGGGCTACAGCTAGTATATGACGATTCAAAAATGATCGATTTACGAACCCTTTTTCACCATTGTGCACATTCAAAAGTGTTTTGCGAGTAGGCTACGACCTAGCTTTGAAATTATGCGATCTCCGGCAGTATGGGCGATTCTCCTGGTTGTATTTGCGATGTTCTTCTTCGTAGAGCACGCAACTCAATCCGTTGCCGGGGATTCAGAAAAGAGCGACTCTGACGCTGAAAAGCCATCTCTGCAAATACAGTACAACGTCGTTTACGGCGAAAAAAGCGAGCCGATGCATCGCGCTGATATCTATCGACCAAAGGTTATCCCGGCAGGTAGGAAGTTGCCTGGTGTCATACTTATCCATGGAGGGGCCTGGACAGCGGGTGACAAGATACATGATACGCAACACGCCAAAGCGATTGCGGGCTTTGGAGCCGTGGTCGTCGTGGTCAACTATCGACTATCTCCTCAGCACCCCTACCCAGCGCAAATCGATGATTGCCGATTGGCATACCGCTGGATGATCGACCACGCGGAGGAACTTCAGATCAATACGGACGCACTGGGAGCCTGGGGATACTCGGCTGGTGGCCATCTTGCAGCCCTTCTCGCAACGGACCCAACCGTAGGGCTGCCACGGCTCAAGGTTTGTGTAGCAGGCGGAGCTCCTTGCGACCTAACTCGCATTCCCGCTAATAGTCGCGTCTTAAGCCAGCTGCTCGGTGGCACGCGTGCGCAAGTGCCAGAACGATACAAGCAAGCTTCACCGGTAACCTACGTCTCGTCAGACGATCCACCTATGTTCCTTTTCCATGGAGGCAAGGATTGGCTGGTATCTCCGGAAGCATCCTTGATCATGAAAGAATCGCTTATCATAAGCGAAGTAACGATGGAGCATTTCGTCGTCCCTGACAAAGGACATCTCATGACATTCGTAGACAAAAAGGCGATGGAGCTTTCGTTCGCATTCTTGCGTCGCCACTTGGTGCCGCTAGAAATTGGCGTGATGGATTCCAAAACCAGCGACAACGGGAATGTGACACTAAATCTTCGATCGGAAACCTTTCGATTGCCAAACGATTTAGAAATGCTCACGCGAGCGATCGAGAAAACACAACCCACCTCAATCAACGTCTCTTGGCCCAGCGCAGCAGTTGACGAAAAATCGAAAGCCAAACAAATCGACCAAATCCAAGCCATATTCCAGCCTTTTGGAATCGACCTGTATGTAGGCAACGAAAGATTAACTGGAATTTCAGGTCGACAATAGAAAACTCGAATTTGTCTAATACAAAAACGGGATTGAGAAATCGGTTAGAATGCGAATAGGAATGTGACATTCCTCTGGATATCACGAAGGTTCGTCATGCGCAACGACTGCGAGTCTCCTTATTTCCATCCTGGTTCGCCCCATCTAAACGTATCTACTGGCTCTGAGTCCCAATGGCTGAAAAAGATCCTTCGACAGGAGATATCAGTGATTTCGAGTTATCAAGGAAAGATGAACTGGAGTCCACCAAACAAGGTGTCCCTGTTTCGCCTAAACTCCAACACGACGACGGCAAAGAACCAGAAAGATATCAAGAGCTCACGGCCGGCTGCAGTATCGGCCGATATGTCGTAATCAGGACTCTCGGCCGAGGTGGATTCGGCACCGTCTATCTGGCCAACGATACCCTTTTAGGTCGTAACGTTGCGATCAAAATGTCCCGGACCATGGACACGCTTACCGAAAAGGTCCGAACATCCCTAGTCGAAGAAGCTCGCTCGGCGGCTAGCATCGATCACCCAAACATTGTTCGCGTTTACGATGTCGACAAATGGGAGGACCGAACCTATGTAGTTATGGAATTGGTCAACGGCATTAGCTTGTCCGATGAGATCGCTAAACGTCAAACCATTCCCTTGCAGCGAGTCATTGGGATTCTGAAACAGATCGCAATCGCACTGGAGCAATTGCATGCCCATGGAATCGTGCATCGCGATCTCAAACCAGCCAACATCCTGCTGACCGAGCATGACCAGGTCAAGGTAACGGATTTAGGACTCGCTCTAACAGACGACTCTCCGCTCTGGCGAACGCGTCATGTGGCTGGGACGCAGCGATACATGTCACCCGAGCAAGTGCTAGGGGAAGTACATCGCATCGATGGGAGGACAGACATATGGGCATTTGGGGTAGTCGCATACGAATTGCTGACCCTCCAATCACCCTTTAGAAATACCGACCAATCGACGATCTACAAGAGTATTCTTAAGAGCGAAATTGCCTCGCCACGTCAGCGCAGACCCGATATTCCCGACCAACTTGAGCGTATTTGCCTAACATGCTTGTCGCGGCAAATGACGATCCGGTTTCAATCCGCCAAGCAATTGATCGAAGCATTTGATGCAATCGAGGTCATCGAAAGATCGAGTGTCCAAGCTCAGCGGTCTGCGATTCTTGCACCGCAGAGCGAAAGCGGCAAGGCTCCCTCAACCGGTGGTCCGATCTCGACAGGCGACACAAAACCTTCGGAGACCGAAAGGAAATCGAGCAGTTTACGCGATGGATCTGAATTGCGAGGTTTGGTCCCTCGCGGTTTACGATCCTTTACGGAAATCGACAGCGCATTCTATCAACGCATGATGCCCGGCCCCTACGACATCGAAGGTCGCCCATGGATCTTGAACATGTGGAAGAAATGGGTTGAGACGCCAAGCAAACGTTATGAAAATGCAGTCGGCGTGATCTATGGTCCGAGCGGATGCGGCAAAAGCTCCTTCGTGCGGGCAGCGCTCATCCCATCGCTTCATCCCGAAATCGTAACGGTCTATTTCAACTTTACCGTTGCTGACCCGATCGCCAATTTAGTCTCGTTCATTCAAGGCAAGTTTCCGTTTACGACAGACCAGACGGAATTGCCCGACGTACTCGGCTCGATCCGCCGGCGCGAAGATCAACCCAAACTATTGCTGGTTCTAGATCAATTTGAGCAATTCCTAATCGACACAGAAATCGATTTGGATCATGTGATGGTTCAGGCATTGAGGCAATGCGACGGTGTTCGGCTGCAAGCGATCATCCTGGTACGCGACGAATTTTGGTCGGAGGTAAGCCACTTCATGCACTTGATGGAGACCTCGTTGACCGACGAAGAGAACGCTTCCAACTTTCCGCTTATGAATAAAGTGCATGCCCGACGTGTACTCGAGGGATTTGGTCGAGCATACGAAATGCTACCGAGCCATGGTCAAGAGTTATCGCCGACGCACAATTCCTTTCTGGACGTTGCCATCGATGAATTGGCACAGGACGCAACCGTACTGAGCGTACGCATTGCCATGTTTGCAGAAGTGATGAAAAACTACCCTTGGCAAAAGGAAACGTTGGTCGGATTCGGCGGGGTAGACGGCGCATTGTCGCGATTGCTCTCCGATTCCTTCTTTGCGCAAAATGCCATTATGTCCCGTAAGTCTGTGGGACCAGTATGCGCCGAGATTCTGCGAGCCCTTTTGCCCGATGATGATCGCGAAATCAAATCGGTTGCAAAATCGGTCGGAGAACTTCAGTCGCTCGCCAACGAGCCCGCGAATTCTGTCCTATTTCAACCAGCGATTCGCTGTTTGGAGTTCGATCTTCGCTTGATCACTCCATCCAACGCCCCCAATCAAACCGAGGCCTGCTACAACTTATCGCACGACTACCTCGTCAAGCCCATACGCGATTGGCTCGATGTGCGTGACAGCGCTACTTGGCAAGGGCGAATTCGGCGCCGTGTGGATCGATTGGCGAAACGCTTTCAACGCGAACCAACTCGTTCCAATCTGCTAAGCACATGGGAATGGGGGCTCGCTTCGGTAGCCTTTCGAGGGATACAAACCTCAAATGATCAACGCCGTTTGCTCCACGCCAGTAGGAATAGAGCCGCCATCCAGTTGTCGCTGGGAATGTTGATGCTCGCATTGTTTTCGGCTCTATTCGTTTCCTACAGATACGAGTACCAAAAAGCACTTGCCAATCGTAAAGCAGACGTCGAGAACCAGATCGTTTTCTTTTGCAATGCAAAGTCAGAGGAACTGGATTTGCATTGGATTCGCATGCAAAAGGATACAGGTCTCCTGTCGGATCAATTGCGCAGCGCATTGACCGACGAAAGCCAATTGAACGCTGGAAGACTGCTGCTCTTACGGGCTTTGTGCGACAACCCCGTCGATCCCATTCGGATCGAGATTGCGTTGAAGAAGGCCGACACGTTCGAACTGAATCTCTGGAGCACAGCCATGCAACGAGATTCAATGCGACATCAAGCGTTCGAATACATTGATCCACAGCCTTCGATTTTAGGAGAGTGGCACTGGATCTTTATCAAGCAGAATGATTACCGACTTCTATCGCATATCGACGATGCGCTAGACCCAACTCTCGATATCAATCGTATCATAGCAGTCGCAGCGACAGAATCGGACGAGACCTTGATTCGTTGTGCTAACGAATTGATACAGGCGTCCCAGCAACATAACCAGGAAACCAAATCAGCAGCTGCCTTGGCTGCGCGTTTGACATGCCTCGCCACACCAGCGTCGGTTGAAAAGAGCCCACCGCTCACTGCGGTTCTTGAAGACAACCTGGCATCGACCAATGCGACGCTGGCTTTGAACGCTCAAGTCGTGCTCTCGCGGATCCGCAATGAACGGGTGTTGCCGAAATTGGTCCAAGACAATCCATCGTGGAAATTAGAAACCATCGTCGAGGACAATCCGTTTGTAATGATCCACGTCCCACCCGGATCCATGGCTTTTGACGAGAATGACAAAAAAGGTAACAAGAAATACGTTACTGTAGACGTTGGCGAGGACGTTTGGCTTGGTCGGGAAGAAGTGGATATGAAACTCTTCCACGCGTTTCTCAAGGAGTCCCCTGTCTACAATGCGGACCACGAAGAAAGCGATGAGCCTGTCGATAATCAAGCTCAACGCAGGGTTAGGCCACGCAGTATTCTAGCATTCTGCAATTGGTTAAGCGAAAAAGCGAACCGATCGCCGGTTTACTTCCTAACCAATTCAGAAGAAGAGATGCCACCATCGAGTGACTGGCAAAAGATACCAAGCTTGCCACAAGCATGGATTCGGCTGGATGCCGATGGATTTCGTCTACCTCGTTTTGACGAGTATCGATACGCGAGCCTGCAAGGCGATTACACAGGATTCTGGAGAGATATCGCGAAGAAGGATTTGAACGCGAGGACCTTTCTCCCCGACAACCGTCTTCGAAAGCCAACCTGGGAAATCATGCCAGATGGTTGGGGATTCCAAGGCTTGATAGGCAACGCGGGTGAATATTTTTTAAAGGAAAACAACCAGATTGCTACGACGGTCACCATCGGCGTAACGCCCAGCGTTTGGAATAGCGCCATTTCCATCCAAAATAATGACGCCTTTAACCAATTCACGGGCTTTCGAGTCGCTCGCGGTGCCACAAAATCCGTTATGCAGTAGAGAGGCAAAGCCCTCTACTGCATGTTGTTGTTTAATTGCATTTCAGCGATGCTACGTCAGACTATTTGCACGGTACCGGGAGGCGAACGCCACTATTTGGTACGGCGATTTTCATGCATTCTTGAAATTCATTATCACAAGTTGGCGTACTGCCGCATTGTCGATGCCTCTCCAGGCAATATTCAGGCGTGGGTGGATCTTTCTTTGGTGCGGTCGCATCGCACACTTGGCAAGGGTCTGCAATCACTTCGCCAGTGACACCCTGAAGGCAATTTCAATAGAGTCTAGCCATGATTTTCTGGCACTCACGACGCTCGCAAGGGTCTTTCAATTTCTTGCAATTCCCGACATTCTCAACATATTGAGCGTAGCAGGGATTGGTGTCGCAGGGGGCGGGCGGAC